>NZ_JAXCIA010000002.1:0-209583 GCF_035985025.1 Flavobacterium sp. PL11 | reverse complement strand
TAACATAAATTCATTTTTGTCCATGTCCAAATTGTTTAGAACAAAACTACTCCCTTAGGTTGATCTAAAAAATATGGGGTTCGTCGGGCGGATACAACCAAAACTTGCTCCTTTTTCAATCAATTCTTTTGCTAAATCTTCAAAATTGAAATTGTCTTTTTTTCTTAAAAATTTTGGAATTAAACTTAACTTCTCTTCTTGAGTAAGAAATCGCATTGTTTTTTCAGATTGTGTACTAAATTTTATAGTATTCAGATACGTCCACATTCTGTATTCTTCAAAATCAGGATGCGAAATAGCACAACGAGATTTAGTAGTTTCAAATGAACATTTACCAATTAATCCCTTTTGCGATTTTAATGGTCTTTGAAAAAAAATCGCTCTATATAATTCTTTGGCTAAACCATAATATTTCTTTTCTACTAATTTTTCTTCATCATTAATACCTTCAATAGCTTGATTTATACATATAATCTCAAATTCTTTTAAATAATGTTCTTCTCTTGCCGTGTAGTGATTTCGGATTTTTCCTTTACTGTACAAACTATTGAAGTATTGTCCCAAAGTTGAAAAGCCTCCATTTTTCATTGCTTGAGAAATCTCACCTATTTCTTTTTTGACAGCCCCTAAATCTTCTTTTTTATTCAATCGAGCAATTAATTCTTCTCTGCACTTCTCAATATCATTTTCGTTTTTTTTTGTTATACCAACAAGTGAATTATAAAGTGTTTTTAATTTCTTTTCTCCTTCATCTAAATCCTTGTTGAATACATTATCTTCGTTTATAATTCCTGTATTTAAAAAATAATCTTTTAATTCAACTAAAATATCTTTAGGAGAATTTTGATCTTCTACACGAGATTGAATTTCGGGACAATGCTCTTCAAAAACACCTTCTGCTGATTGGTCTAAACGATTACTTAAAAAACCTCTTCTTTGGGAAATATGATATAACGCACGACCAAATTCAAACAAAGAAACTTTTTGTTTACTTGCTTTATCTCTAAAAAAGTAAGGATTTATATTTTCAACTTCATCAGTACGTAACCATTTCAAAAATTCAGGATTAAGCGGATATACTTTAAAACCAGATTTTTTCCATTCTTCAACCTCTTCCATAGAAAGTGGACACATCCCATTTAAAGCCAAAACTTTTAGAGTTTCGTATTTTCTTATTTTTCTACGATATTTAATTTTTCTAGCACTTCTGTACCCTGTTCGTTCAGCTGCACGAGAACTTTCAATTCCTTTTTCAGATTTCACACCCTCAGAAAATATCCGAACTCCTTTATCTATTAATGAAAAGTCATTTCCTGCTTGATCAACAATTGCCCAACCAATACTATTTGTACCTAAATCTAATCCTAATATTTTTGCCATGTCAGTATACACTTTATAATAATTTTTAAAAGTACAAATATAAAAAACATCTATTTTACGGTTTTCCACATTGCAACCTAATTATTTTTTGTTTATGTTTGTATCTGATTAAAATTTCTAATCTTTAATCTTATCACAATAAGGCTATATGCCGTAGATGAAAATCTTAAGTCCTGCTTCGGTGGGACTTTTCATTTTAAATTAATTCTAATCTATATTCTTATTACAATTATCCGCCGAGGAGGAGTAGATGAAAGTCTTTAGTCCTGCTTCGGTGGGACTTTTCATTTAAAGTAATTCTAATTTTTAATCTTATCACAACAATCCGCCGCGGCGGAGTAAATGAAAGTATTTAGTCCTGCTTCGGTGGGACTTTTCATTTAAAGTAATTCTAATTTTTTTTTAACTCCTATTTATTCGCCGCAGCTTACGATATTGTTAGTCCTTTTTCCATTTGACTTTTCATTTTATATGAGTTCATAGCCCTGATTGAAATGGAATTCCTTGTGCAATAGAATTGCATTTTTTTCTTGCTAATAAAGAGCGCCTGCAAGAAGCGCCTTTATTATCTTAGAAAAAAGCAAGAATTTCAATAAGAATGAAATGGAAAGCGGGAAACAGCTCCAAGAAAACTTTCTAACTAATAGTTTTTATTTTGCAGTACTTAAAACTCACTTTTAAAATGCTGACTTTAAAACCCTGAAAACTCAAATTATTTGCTACTTTTACTTTTCAAATAATGTTTTTATGACTGCAACTATTCCTTTTTTATTGGTTTTTATTGTTGCCTTATTTCTAGGAATATTCATTGGTAAACTTATATTTTCCGCGCGCTTCCTATCTGAAAAAATTAGTTTAGAAGAAAAATTGATCGCATCAAGTTCAGCAATTCAGCAACTAAAAGAACAGCTAGTTTTAGATAAAACCAACTTCGACAAGCAATGGCAGATTTTCAATACTGAAAAAGAATTGATCCGCACTGAAAAAGATAGCCTAGCGATCCAACTTTCTAAAAAAGAGGTTGATTTTGAAAATTTATGGGAACGTAATAAGGAACAGAAAGAGGAAGTTGAGAAATTACAAGATAAATTCACTAAAGAATTTGAGAATTTAGCCAATAAAATATTAGATGAAAAATCTACTAAATTTACGGAACAAAATAAAGAAAATATGAAGAATATCTTGACACCGTTGCAAGATAAAATTCAATTATTCGAAAAGAAAGTGGAAGATACTCACAAAGAGAGCATCGATTATCACGCTGCTTTACGTCAGCAAATTATAGGATTGCGGGAAATGAATATCCAAATGAGTAAAGAAACGATCAACCTAACTAAAGCGCTAAAAGGAGATAGCAAGATGCAAGGTAACTGGGGTGAACTAGTTTTAGAACGCGTTTTAGAGAAATCAGGTTTAGAAAAAGGGCGTGAATACGAAGTACAAAAAGCATTCACCACCGATGATGGCAATAGAGTTTTTCCTGATGTAGTGATCAATTTACCTGACGGAAAGAAAATGATTGTCGATTCTAAGGTTTCGTTGACTGCTTATGAAAAATACATTAACGAAGATGACGATGTTTTAAAATTTAGCTATTTAAAAGAGCATGTGCTATCTATTAAACGTCATGTTGAGCAGTTAGGAAACAAAAATTACCACGATTTGTATCAAATCGAAAGTCCTGATTTTGTATTGCTTTTTATTCCTATCGAACCTGCATTTGCAGTAGCTCTCACTGACGACACGGCGTTATATAACAAAGCGTTTGAAAAAAACATTGTTATTGTTACTCCTACTACTCTACTAGCTACTTTACGCACCATTGATAGCATGTGGACCAATCAAAAGCAGCAAGAGAATGCGCTTGAAATTGCGAGACAAGCAGGGGCACTTTACGATAAATTTGAAGGTTTTGTTGCTGATTTAATTAAAATAGGTAAAAAAATTGACGAATCTAAAATTGAATATAGCGGTGCTATGAGCAAACTTGTAGAGGGAAAAGGCAACTTGATCGTGAGTGTTGAAAAATTAAAAAAGATGGGTGCAAAGGCTAAAAAATCAATCCCTGAGAGTGTACTAAACAGAGCCTCGCAAGACGAAAACCAACTTATAAACTAAAGAGTAAATGAAAAAATTTCTACTAATTGCGATTGGAATAGTAATACTGAGTATTGTACTGTATTTTACATTTTTGAGCACGGCCTCTTACAGTGAGGGAGTTCGTTCAGGTGAATTAATAAAAGTAAGCCACAAAGGGATAATGTTTAAAACCTGGGAAGGCGAAATCAGTCAAGGGATTTCTGGAGCACAAATTTTTGCTTTTTCAATTTTAGATAGTGAACCTGAAGTTATTGCAAGTCTTCAGGAAATGGAAGGTCAATACGTACAAGTAACTTATCATGAACGTTATAGAACTTTCCCTTGGTGGGGTGATACCCACTATTTTATTACAGCAGTCAAAAAAGTTAATTCTCCTTTTAAAGTTAAATAATGATTCGCACTTATAAAACTGTCGCTTCCTCGCATATTAGTATTTCGCAATTAATGTTACCCAGTCATTCCAACTTTAGTGGCAAAATTCACGGAGGCTATATATTGTCATTATTAGATCAAATAGCATTTGCTTGCGCATCAAAATTTTCTGGAAATTATTGCGTCACCGCTTCTGTAGATACGGTCAATTTTTTGAATCCTATTGAAGTAGGCGAACTCGTTACCATGAAAGCAAGTGTGAATTATGTGGGCTCAAGCTCTATGATTATAGGCATTAGAGTCGAGGCAGAAAATATACAAACTTCTAAAATCAAACATTGCAACTCTTCTTATTTCACCATGGTCGCTAAGGATGCTGATGGAAAAAAGGCAGCCGTTCCTGGGTTAATTCTTTCGGGTAAAAATGATGTACGTAGATTCTTTAACTGTGTCAAACAAATTGCACTTAAAAAAGAAAAAGATTTACATGAGGAAGAATTCGATTATGATTCAAAAGATTCGCTAGAGAGTCTCAAAAAATACAATGTGAAATTAGAATTTTAAATAATCACTTATCAACGAATGACTTAGCTTATTTTTTCGCTAGAATATCCGTAATAATTGCTGACTTTTTTGTAACTTGAAGTACTAAAATTATGGCAATTATGAATAAAATTACTTTTGTAATGTTTTTGCTTTTCAATGTTGCAACACAAGCCCAAGAAAAGTTATCTTCAAGTAGTGGAATCACTTCTTTTGAAGCTTCCATTCCTTTATTTGAAGAGGTCAAAGCGGATAATAAGAAAACAAAAGGCACTTTAATAGTAAAGAACGGTCATATTGTATTTTCTCTCCATATAAACGATTTCGAATTTAAAAGAAATTTGATGAAAGAACATTTCAATAGCAATTATCTAGAAAGTAACCGCTATCCGAAAGCAACTTTTAAGGGCGATATCGAAAATTTTGATATAAAGACTATAAAACAAAATCGGACTGTATATAACATAAAAGGTAAAATAACGATTAAAGGTAAAAGTAAAAATATAGCTATTAAAGCAACTTTACAGAAAACTAAAAATGGTATTGAATTTATATCCGAATTTCCATTGAATACTGACGACTTTCAAATAGAAATTCCATTTGTGGTGAGAAGCAAAATATCCAAAACCGTCAATACCAGAGTGCTTTGTTTTTTACAATAACGACAAGAATTAGATACAATCTTTCAAAGCTTCTTTTAAAATTGTGTACTTAAACTTAAATCCAGTTTGCTCAATTTTATCAGAGGATACTCTCCTGCCTGTTAAAACAATCTTCGACATTTCACCTAATGCAGTCTCTAGTATAAAAGCAGGAACATTAGGCAACCAAATATGATAACCAAAAAGTTGCGCTAAGGTTTTAGAAAAAATTTCGTTGGTTGTATTATCGTTTATTGCTGCATTATAAGGTCCTGACATTTCATTTTTTTGTATGGCTTGCCAATAGATTTCACATAAATCATCAATATGAATCCATGGCATATATTGCTGACCCGTCCCTAATGCTGCGCCTAAGCGATACTTAAATAAAGGAATTAACTTCTTTAAAAAACCATCGTTTTCACCTAGCACTAATCCTGTTCTTATTTTAACTGTTCGAATATTTAAGTTTTCAATAAAATCAATAGAGTCTTCCCATTTTTGACAGGCATAACCAAGAAAATCATTTTCTGGAGGAGTGGTTTCAGTGCATATTTCTTGTCCATTGATAGCACCATAATATCCTATTGCAGATGCAGATATAAAAGCATCTAACTGTTTATTACTTTTTTTAATTACTGAATATAATAATAAAGTTGACTGCTCTCTGCTATCAATAATTGCAGCTTTACGTTTGGCAGTCCATCTTTTTTCACCAATATTTTCACCAGCAAGATGAATAATATAATCAGCTTTTAATACAGCTTCCTCTTCTATGAATTGCTTAGCAACATCCCATTTATAATAAAATATGTTCTCCTTATTTTGCTTTTCGCTTCTACTTAAAATAGAAACGGTAAATCCCTTGGCCAGCAAAAGAGTTGTTAAATGACGTCCCACAAATCCCGAACCACCGCTAATTAATACATTTTTTTTCATCATACTGTAAAACTAATCATTTTTTATTTTATAAAATTATAATAAATTTTGTTTAACTTTATTAATATATCGTTAAACATTTATTACCTTTATACTCTAATTTGAAATACAGTAAAAATGGCTACAAAAAAAACAATTGTAACGAAAGAAAGCATAGTTTCTCTATATATGGACTATGTGTTAGAGCATAGCGAAAAACCAAAATCAGTATATAGTTTCTCTAAAATGAACAATTTTTCCGAGACTGAGTTCTATGCATTCTTTGGAACTATTGAAAGTATTGAAAAAGAAGTTTTTAAAATATTTGTCGAAAAAACAGTAAACTTACTTAATTTAAATCAGGAATATCAAATGTATGATATGAAGAGTAAAATGTTAAGCTTTTATTTTACTTTATTTGAAATTATGACTGCTAATAGAAGTTATGTTGTACTTGTTCTTAAAGAGCATGATAACAATCTAAAGAAACTAGATCTTCTTTCAGGACTTAAAAGTAGTTTTAAGACTTACTTAAACGAAATTATAACTGACGATTTTAGAACCCAACAAGAAAGATTGCAGGATATTCAAGAAAAAGCATTTCAAGAATCTTCATGGATTCAATTATTGCTAACTATAAAATTCTGGCTGGATGATTCGTCACCCGCTTTTGAAAAAACAGATATATACATTGAAAAATCAGTGAAAGCAAATTTTGAATTAATGAATATCGCTCCGATAGATAGCTTAATCGACTTTGGAAAATTTATTTTCAAAGAAAAAATATATAAAAAATAATGAAAACCATAGACTATATCCCAACTTCAAAAATTGAAAGAGCCACTAAGCTGGTTCAAACTGGTGCAAAAGTGGGAGTTAATTACTTGAAATATTACGGTGGAAAAATAGTTAATTCTGATTTGACACGTGATAAACTAAATGAAGATAATGCAGAAGATATTTATGATGGATTAAAAAGCTTGAAAGGAAGCGCGCTAAAAGTTGCTCAAATGTTGAGTATGGATAAAAGCTTTTTGCCACAAGCGTATGTAGAAAAATTTTCGTTATCGCAGTTTTCTGTACCACCACTTTCTGCTCCATTAGTATTAAAAACTTTTAAAACAAATTTTGGCAAAACACCATTTGAAATTTTTGATGAATTTAATGCAACATCAGTCAATGCAGCCAGTATTGGTCAAGTGCATGTTGCTATAAAAGATGGTAAAAAATTAGCCGTAAAGATTCAATATCCAGGCGTAGCCAATAGTATTTCATCTGATTTATCAATGGTTAAACCTATTGCCATTAGGATGTTTAACTTACAAGGCAAAGATTCTGATAAATATTTTAAAGAAGTTGAAGATAAATTGATTGAAGAAACCAATTATTTATTGGAACTAAAACAAAGTCAGGAAGTTGTTGAGGCTTGTAAACAGATTGAAAATCTAGTTTTTCCTAATTATTATGCTGAGTTTTCATCTGCAAAGATTATCACAATGGACTGGATGAATGGAAAGCATCTTTCAGAATTTACAAAGATAAACACAGATCAAGTAGTTGCAGATAAAATTGGTCAAGCTTTGTGGGACTTTTATATGTATCAAATACATATTTTGAAAAAAGTTCATGCTGATCCACATCCCGGGAATTTCTTAGTAAATGATAAAAATCAACTAGTAGCACTAGATTTTGGTTGTATGAAAAAAATTCCATTGGAATTTTATACTCCTTACTTTGAATTAATTGATAGCAATGTAATTGACAATCCAGAAATATTTAATGCAAAATTATTTGAACTTGAGATTTTAAGAGTAGATGACTCTAAAGAAGAAATCATTTATTTCACCGATATGTTTCATGATTTATTGTCTTTGTTTACAATGCCATTCCAAGCAGAAACATTTGATTTTGCAGATGAAAGCTTTTTCGAAAGTATTGCACAATTAGGAGAGCGATTTTCTAAGGACACTAACCTTAGAAAAATGAATGGAAATAGAGGTTCAAAACATTTTATATATATGAATCGTACTTTCTTTGGACTATACAATTTGATGTTTGACCTAAAAGCAAACGTTACTGTAAACCAATTTGAAAAGTACGCTTAGTGAAAAAAGAAAATTTGCCATCGAAAATGTGTTTGGTTTGTAACCGACCGTTTACTTGGCGAAAAAAATGGGAAAAAGTCTGGGAAGAGGTTAAATATTGTAGCGAAAAATGCAGAAGAAACAAAAAGGTTTAGTTTGGTTTAGAAATGATCTAAGAGTTGATGATAATCAGTCTTTGACCAAGGCGATAAATGAAAATGAGTCCGTAATTGCTGTTTACTGTTTTGATCCAACACATTTTGCAGAAACCAAATATGGTTTTAAGAAGACAGAGAAATTCAGAGCTAAATTCTTAATTGAAACGATTAAAGAGTTAAAACAAAATCTGGCTAATTTGAATATTTCACTTTTTGTGTATCACCAAAAACCTGAAAGCTGTATCAATCAAATTTGTAATGATTATGGAATTACGACCATTTATTTACAAGAAGAATGGACAGCAGAGGAAATAGAAGTATACAACAATGTCAGATCAAGCGTTTCTGCTGCTGTAGGATTTGAAGCGACTTATAATCAGTTTTTGTTTCATCCAAAAGATATTCCTTTTGAAATAAGTGCAATTCCAAATGTTTTTACACAGTTTAGGAACAAATGTGAAAAATACAGCAAAGTTCGAACAGAATTTACTGTTAAAGCATTGGGTAAAGAAAATTTGGTACATGATAGTACTTCTATTCCTACTCTAAATACATTAGGTCTTGAAGATTTTAAAATCGATTCAAGAACAGCATTTCCTTTTAAAGGTGGAGAGAATCAAGCCTTAAAAAGACTAGAAAACTATTTTTGGGAAACCGAAAAGTTAAGTGTTTATAAGCTAACTCGTAATGGATTGATTGGTACTGATTTTAGTTCTAAATTTTCGCCATGGTTGGCAAATGGAAGTATTTCTGCAAAAACTATTTATTGGGAAATTCAAAAATACGAACAACAAGTAGAAAAAAATGATTCTACGTATTGGCTCGTTTTTGAATTGATATGGAGGGATTATTTTAAATATGTTTCTTTAAAAAATGGAAATTCTATTTTCAAGATTGGTGGGATATTAGAGAAAAATTACGACTGGAAATCAAGCAAGTCGTCTATACAAAGCTGGATAAATGGAACAACAGCTGAGCCGTTTGTAAATGCCAATATGATTGAGCTACAGCAAACGGGGTGGATGAGCAATAGAGGACGACAAAATGTTGGGTCTTATTTTGCTAAAAATCTATTCTTAGATTGGCGTATTGGAGCAGCGTATTTTGAGTCAGTACTTATAGATTATGATGTTCACAGTAATTATGGTAATTGGATGTATGTTTCAGGCGTGGGAAATGATCCAAGAGATAGAAAATTCAACATCAAGTTACAAGCTGAAAATTACGATGGACAATCAAAATTTCAGAAATTGTGGTTACAACAAAAATTATTTTAGAAAAAGATGAATACTAACAAGAAAACTATCAATGTGGTTTGGTTCAAAAGAGACCTTCGTTTACAAGATAACGAGGCGATTTTTAATGCAATTAGAACAAATACACCAACTTTGTTACTTTTTGTATTCGAAAAATCTTTAGAGAATGATTCTCATTACAGCGCAAGACATTGGAATTTTATAAAACAATCCATTGTTGATCTTAATTTACAGTTAAAGCAATACAACACCAAAATATTAGCTGTTTCCTCTGAAATGCTTCAGGTGTTAAATATTCTTGAAGAAACCTACACTATTGATACCGTGTTTTCACATCAAGAAACCGGATTAAAAATTACGTATGAAAGAGATAAAACGTTTAAGCGATTTTGTAAAAACAATCAAATAAATTGGGTTCAAAATATCAATAACGGAATATTTAGAGGGCTTAAAGATCGTTCAAACTGGGTTGCTGGATGGGAAAACTACATGAATGAACCCTTATTAGATTTCAACCCTAAACAAGGTCAGTTTCTAAGTATTGACGCTATTACTGAGCTAGAGAATGTTTTAGAAAAAACAAATTTAGAAACGGTTGCTGATCAAGTTTTTCAAAAAGGAGGAACTACAATGGGCGGTAAATATTTGAAAACTTTCTTAGATGATCGTTATCATCAATATAGTTATAATATCTCTAAGCCTTTATTAGCTCGTAAGAGCTGTAGTAGACTATCTCCTTATATATCTTGGGGCAATTTATCTACGCGACAAGTGTTACAAAAAACAGCGACCTTTAGATTAACGTGTACCGATAAGAAACAAATTGATTCTTTTGTTTCGCGATTGACATGGCAAGCTCATTTCATTCAAAAATTTGAGATGGAAGAAATAATGGAATTTGAAAGCGTAAATAAAGGTTTTCATACTCTTAATAAGAAACCAAATGAAAATCATATTGAAGCTTGGAAAAAAGGATTAACTGGCTTTCCATTAGTGGATGCTTCGATGCGTTGCTTAAACGAAACTGGTTATTTAAATTTTAGAATGCGCGCGATGCTAGTTTCCTTTTTTACGCATAATTTATGGCAACCTTGGCAGGAAGCCACTCAGCATTTATCACAAATGTTTCTTGATTTTGAACCAGGCATTCACTTTCCGCAGCTGCAAATGCAAGCTGGAGAAACTGGAATCAATATGTTGCGAATTTATAATCCAATAAAAAATAGTTACGAGCACGATCCTGATGGAGAATTTATAAAAAAATGGGTTCCTGAACTGGCAAATATACCTCGAGCATTTATTCATGAACCGTATAAAATGACTTATTTGGATCAGAAATTTAGCGATTTTGAAATTGGGATCACTTATCCTAAACCCATCGTTAATATGGAACGAACCAGAAAATTTGCAAGTGATTTTTTATGGAAAATGAAAAAAGATCCATTAGTTAAAGCAGAAGGTTTAAGAATATTAAAACTACATACGATGGCTGATATTGGAGATAATAGTGAATAGCAAGTGTAATAACACACAAGATTGCTTAAATATAAAAAATGAGAATAGTGACTGAAAAAAAAGAACTCACAGATTTAGAAAAAGACCGAATCATTGAAATGGCCTGGGAAGACCGGACTACATTTGACGCAATTTTATTGCAATTTGGTTTAAAAGAACAACAAGTTATAGACTTAATGCGCACAGAAATGAAACCCTCTAGTTTTAGAATGTGGCGTGAGAGAGTTCAAGGACGAAAAACAAAGCATGAGAAATTAAGAGACTTTCGAGAAGGACGTTTTAAATGTACGATGCAAAGACAAATAAATAATAACAAGATTTCGAAAAGATAGGCTTTAGAAATTAAAGAAATATAAGTATTTTAATAACTGTTTGAACAAATAAATATGAAAAACATAGTAATTATTGGTGGTAGTAAAGGAATTGGAAATGCTATTTTGTTGCAACAATTAGAAAATAATAAAGTTGTAAACATCAGCAGACATGCACCAGAAATCACACATGCTAATCTAACGCATTATTCTTTAAATGTATTGGAAGATGCATTGCCAGAAATAGAAAATGTTGACACATTAATATATTGCCCCGGATCTATCAACCTAAAACCAATAGGTAGTTTAAGCATTGATGATTTTAAAAATGATTTTGAGATTAACGTCATTGGTGCTGTAAAAGCAATCCAAAAATACTTACCGGTCCTAAGAAAAGGAACTGATCCTTCAATTGTTTTATTTAGTACCGTTGCTGCTAAACTAGGAATGCCTTTTCATGCCAGTATAGCTACTGCTAAAGCTGGAGTTGAAGGCTTAGTAAAGTCATTAGGCGCTGAGTTAGCATCAGTAATTCGTATCAATGCGATTGCCCCTACTATTACAGAAACTACTCTTGCAGCAGGTATTTTACGAAATGATAGAATGAAAGAAAATATGGTAGAACGTCATCCTATGAAAGGATATTTAAAACCAGAAGAAGTTGCAGGTATGGCAAACTTCTTAATTTCAGAACAAGCTAAGTCAATTTCAGGTCAAGTATTTGAGATGGATTACGGTATTGTTACTTTTAAAATATAATAAATAAGTCCAAGATATAATAAAAACCAGAATACAATGATAAAAGAAATGAAGAGCTACGAAAAAGTGGAACAATATGATCCAGAGGTTACAGAAGCGCTAGCGGGTAATTACAAGATAATTATTGATGGCCTTGGTGAAGATGTGACAAGAGAAGGACTGGAAAAAACACCAGAAAGAGTGGCTAAGGCAATGCAATATCTAACACATGGTTACGGATTAGATCCACTTGAAATATTAAAATCAGCTATGTTTACGGAAGATCACCGACAGATGATTGTAGTAAAAGATATTGAGGTATATTCAATGTGTGAACACCACATGCTTCCGTTTTTTGGAAAAGCGCATGTAGCTTATATTCCAAATGGTAAAATTGTAGGATTAAGTAAAATCCCAAGAGTGGTTGACGCTTTTGCCAGAAGAATGCAAGTCCAAGAACGATTGACAGATCAAATCAAAGATTGTATCCAAGAGGCTTTAAACCCACTTGGTGTTGCAGTTGTAATTGAAGCACAACACATGTGTATGCAAATGCGCGGTATTCAAAAACAAAATTCAGTGACGACAACCTCATCTTTTACTGGTGCTTTTGAAAAAAATAAAACAAGAAAAGAATTTATTAGTCTTGTTTCTAATAAATTGAGTTAACTTTATTGCACGAGCAGTATGCAGTATAGAGAAGTTAAAAATAATGCTGAAGGCGTATATTATTAAAGGAAAATGTAATTATTACTAACAGAATTTCTTTTTAATATGCGCCTTTTCAATATAAAATTATAGCCATGACAATTCTTTTAACAGGTGCAACAGGTTACATTGGAAAACGACTTTTACCATTATTAGTAGAGGAAGGTCACCATGTTATTTGTTGTGTAAGAGATAAAAATAGGTTTTACTGCCCAGATGAACTTCAAGATAATGTAACGGTTATTGAAGTAGATTTTTTAAAAAAAAACACGTTAGCAGCTATACCTACCCAAATTGATGCTGCTTATTATTTAATTCATTCGATGTCGGGTTCTGCTACAAATTTTGATGAATTAGAAAGTTTATCCGCTCAAAATTTTGTTGATCGTGTTAATAATACGAATGCAAAACAGGTTGTTTACTTAAGCGGAATTGTAAATGATGAATCATTATCCAAACATTTATCATCGCGAAAGAAAGTTGAAGAAATACTAAACACAGGAACATTTGCTGCCACAACATTACGAGCGGGAATAATCGTAGGATCAGGTAGCGCATCATTCGATATTATTCGAGATTTAGTGAACAAGTTGCCCGTTATGATTACGCCCAAATGGTTAAATACAAGATGTCAACCGATAGCGATTCCTGATGTTCTTGAATTTTTATCTAAAGCATTACTAAATCCTATAACATATAACCAAAGTTTTGATATTGGAGGACCAGATATTTTAACTTACAAAGAAATGCTTTTAGGTTTTGCCAAAGCAAAAAATCTAAAAAGATATATCTATACCGTCCCGGTTATGACTCCAAAATTATCGTCCTACTGGTTATACTTTGTAACCTCAACATCATATAGACTGGCCTCTGCACTAGTGAGCAGTATGAAAGTGGAAGTAGTCTGTAATGATACAAGAATCAATGAATTATTAGATGTAACTCCGATGACTTATAAACAAGCGCTATCTAGAGCTTTGATAAAAGTGGATGAAGATAAAGTTGCTTCTAGCTGGAAAGATTCCTTAGTCAGTGGGCGTTTTACAAGTAGCATGTCTGATTATCTCAAAGTTCCAAAGAAAGATTGTTTTATAGATCGTCGAAAAATGGAAATTATAGATCATGATTTCACTATTAATCGCATTTGGTCAATAGGTGGTGACACTGGCTGGTACTACGGAGATTGGCTTTGGAATTTACGAGGATTTATTGATAAACTATACGGAGGTGTAGGCTCAAGACGCGGGCGAACTAATAGACATGATATTCATTCTGGTGATGCATTAGATTTTTGGCGTGTTTTATATGCTAATAAAGGAGAAGGGAAATTAATATTGTTTGCCGAAATGAAGTTACCAGGTGAAGCTTGGTTAGAATTCAAAATCATAAACAATACTTTATATCAAGCGGCAACTTTTAAGCCGAGAGGTATTTGGGGTAAATTATATTGGTATTCGGTTTTACCATTTCACGGATTTATATTTCAAGGAATGTTAGAGAAATTAATCAAATAATTTTTAAAAATATCAATCAACCTCATTAGTGATTAACGATAATTGATATACTATTTTTTTATAATAGAACTAATAAATAAATCAACACAAATCTCACGGATTTTCACTAAGTGCAATTATTTACAAATGATAGATTCACAAAAGTGTAGCAGTTGAAAATGTAATTTATTAGGAATTATACTAATTTGTCTTTTAGCAAATTGAACTTTATTAGCTTTAAAAATAGCTAATTTTGCATGACTTATTTTGATGAATAGTTTTATATTTAAAAATCAAAATAGCTATTTTAGATACAAGATTAACACATCTGCGTTAATTTATGTAACCTGTGGTAAAAAAAACAATTCGAGAATTCCAGCTTTACAATTTTAGAAATCTAATAAAATCAGCAGTAATTTGCGTTAAACTAATTTTCACTATATAATAACAGCATTATAGTTACCATTAAAATATAAAAAAATCTACGAAAATCTGTGTAATTTATGATAAACCACTTTTCACTTAACAATACCAGCTTTATAAGTACTTACAAAAAAATCGGCAGTAATCTGTATTAAACCATTTTTTATTTAATAATTCCAGCTTTGTAAGTAGCAATTGCTCTATCCCTTGCCATGGCATGTTCAACCATTGGTTTTCCATAACCTAAATCAAACTCTTTGATCCATTTTCTTATATAAACGCCTTTTTCATCAAACTTCTTTTGCTGTATCTCTGGATTAAAAACCCTAAAGTAGGGTGCCGCATCGCAACCAGTTCCTGCCGCCCATTGCCAGTTTCCGACATTAGCAGACATATCGTAATCGAGTAACTTTTTGGCAAAATAAGCCTCGCCCCACTGCCACTCTATTAGTAAATGTTTACATAAAAAACTAGCAACAACCATACGAACTCTATTGTGAATATAACCTGTTTCATTGAGCTGTCTCATTCCTGCATCAACCATTGGATATCCTGTTTTTCCATCACACCAACGTTTAAAATCTTCCTCATTATTACGCCATTCAATTCCATCATAAGCTGATTTAAAATTATGGTGGGCAACTCTTGGAAAATTATATAATATTTGCATAAAAAATTCTCTCCAGATCAACTCGCTTAAAAAAACATCATTTTTATGGAAAGCCCAGTTCACTAATTTTCGAACGCTAACAGTTCCAAAACGTAAATGTGGCGATAAGTAAGAAGTTTTATCCATCGCTGGATAATCTCTCGTATCGTGATAAGTAGCAATAAATTTAAGATTATGTCCTTTAACTTTAATTACACTTTCTTTAAATCCTATTTGCTCTAGTGTAGGAAAATTAAAATTGTATTTATATAAATTAGAGTATACGCTTTTAGTATCGTATTCCTGAACAGGTGCCAAAGATTTGTATTTCTCCAACCACTTATTTTTATAAGGAGTATAAACCGTATAAGGCAATCCATCAGCCTTAGTAATTTCTTTTTGTTCAAAAATTACCTGATCTTTAAAAGAATGGCAAACTACATTATGAGATTCTAAATACTCGCTTATTGAGCCATCTCTTTCAGTTGCGTAAGGCTCGTAATCTTTATTATAGAACATTTCCTTAACATCAAATTCTTTTAAAAGCGATTGCAAAACTTCTAAAGTTTGACCTTTTCTTACCAAGATTGAGCTAGAAACTTCGTTTAACTCTGTATTTATTTTTGAAATATTGTCATAAATAAAGTTTACTCGAGCATCATTCTTTGGTAATTTATCTACAATGGCATTGTCAAAAATAAAAAGTGGGACTACAGGATAAGCCGATTTCAATGCCTGATATAAACCAACATTATCTTCTAAACGTAAATCACGTCTAAACCAAAAAAAAGATACCTCTTGCTTACTCATTATTTTCCATTAAACATTTTGTCCACTTTCACCACACGATACTCAAAAATGGATTTCAATTTATTTTTTACAACTAGTGAATTCATAATTCTTCCTATAAAACCAAGTGGCAAGCCATAATGAACCACATCAGTCATTTTAGTCCCTGTTGGAGTCGCTTCAAAAAAATGTTTGTGATGCCAGAAACTATAAGGACCAAAACGCTGTTCGTCAATAAAATAACTATTTTCCTTCACATTAGTGATCAATGTCATCCATGACAGCGTTATTCCAAAAAGCGGCGTTACTTTATACTGAATGATTTGACCTGGATACATTGATTTTTGATCAAAATCAGTAATTTGAAAACCCATTCCCTCAGGAGTGATTTTTTGAAGATTTCTTGGATTAGAAAAAAAAGTCCAGCACTCTTCAACAGTAGCATTAACATGTTGTACCGTTTCTTGCTTGTATATTTTCATGATATATAGTTAAATGGAATATTACTTATTGTTTTCTTTTTTGTCCAATCGAGCGCAGTCGAGGTAATGTACTGCTATGAAAAGGATTTCGACTGCGCTCAACCTGACAAAAAACAAACATTATAGTATTGAAAATTATAATTTTTATAATATGCTAATTTGCACCGTTTGCATAATTAACATTAGAAAAGAATTTAGTAAGCTTTATAAATTGTTATATTATACCAAATTATATTCAAAACCATCTATGATGATCCTAGCAACTAAAAAAAAAAGCAATTTTTACAGTTAATTTATATTTGATAATACTTAAAAGGAACGAAAAGCATTCCAAAACATTCGCCTTGCTCTTTACCTAAATGTTTATGGTGTACTTTAAGCGCTTTATGTAAACCAATGAAATATTTATTTTTAGTTTTTTTGAACCATTTAAAACGTTGATGAATTAATACATCATGAATCATAAAGTAACAAAAACCATAGAACATAATACCCAGACCTATAAAAAATTTAAAATCTACACCGCCATCTTATCCATAACTAATCAGGGCAATACTAGAAGCTGCAAATATTACAAAGAAAATATCATTACGCTCAAAAATATTCGCATTTTTTGTTTGCTGATGACCTGCATGAAAACACCACATTAAACCATGCACTGCGCACTTATGTTTTAATCACGTAGCACATTCTATTATTAAAAAAGTGCTTGGTAAAATCAAAAAAAATATCATTTTATGCTCAATTAATTTAAAACAAATATTTACTAATTAGACCAACTTTAATTTATACGATACAAATGATTTAGCTAATAAACCTGCTTTGGTGTAATTTGAAACTCTAATTCTTGCGCTTCCTATTTCATTACAAGGAGTATTTTCTAGCTTTTTGAGTAATTTTTTGTAATAAACATAAGCGGTATAAACACCAAACTTCGCTTCAATAGGCAGCTTTACAATTCCTTCAAAAGCAATTCTGAAATCTTCTTCTATTTCATTGATAATACTTGTCTTTGCATCTTCATCAAATGAATTCAAATCAACTCCAGGAAAATAATTACGGTTTAAAACCAAGTTGTCATCTTTTAAATCTCTTAGGAAGTTCACTTTTTGGAACGCTGAACCCAGTCTCATGGCTTCATCTTTCAACTGTTTGTATCGTTCGTTATCACCCTTTACAAAAACTTTTAGACACATTAAACCTACAACATCAGCTGATCCATAAATATAAGCATCATACTCTTCCTTACTGTGATAATCTGATTTGATCAAATCTAATTTCATACTTCTTAAAAAAGCTTGAATTAAATCATCAGTAATATTGTATTCTTTAACTGTTTGCTGAAAAGAATTCAAAATGGGATTTAAACTAATTCCTCTATCAAATGCTTTGTAATATTCCTCTTCAAACTCTGTAATTAGGTCTTCTTTATCAAAACCATGAAAACTATCCACAATTTCATCCGCAAAACGAACAAATCCATAGATGCTATAAATAGCGTCTCTGATCACTGGCGATAGCATGTAGACTGCCAAGGAGAAAGAAGTGCTATAGTTCTTAGTAACTAATTTACTGCACTTGAATGATACATCGTCAAATAATTGCTTCATATTATTGCTCTGAAAATTGCTTATTAATTAATTCCGACACTAATTTTCCAGAAATTAATGCTGGTGGAACACCCGGCCCAGGAACTGTCAATTGACCTGTAAAATATAAATTTCCCACTTTATTACTCTTTAACTTTGGTCTTAAAAAAGCAGTTTGTAGCAAAGTATTTGCCATTCCATAAGCATTTCCTTTGTACGAATTGTATTCTGACACAAAATCATTTTTGCAAAAAGATTCTTTAAATATAATATTTTCTTTTACACTTTGCTGTGTTAAAGTTTCAAAACGATCAATTATTTTTTCAAAATACTCTTCTCTTAATGCTTCTGTATCATTAATTCCTGGTGCTAGCGGCACAAGAAAAAAGGCTGATTCCATCCCTTCAGGAGCTGCCGTTTTATCTGTTATCGATGGGAAATTAGCATAAAACAAAGGTTCCTTTGGCCACTTCGGCTCATCATAAATATCTTTGGCATGTTGATAAAAATCGACATCAAAAAATAGTGCATGATGTGAAATATTATCTATTTTTTTATTAAATCCTACGTAAAACAATAGAGACGATGGTGCAAAAACGCGGCTGTTCCAATATTTTTCAGAATACGCACGATGTTCCTGATCCATTAATGTTTCGGTGTGATGATAGTCAGCACCACTCAAAATTACATCTGAATAAATCGTTTCGCCGTTGACAACTATTGCCTTGGCCACTTTATTTTCTACAATTATCTTTTCAATATTTGCATCTGTTTCAAATTTTACGCCTAGTTCTACTGCTAAATCTTCCATAGCACGCACCACGTCAAACATTCCTGTTTTTGGATGCCAAGTTCCTAAACCAAAATCAGCATAATTCATAAAACTATAGAATGAAGGTGTGTCTGAAGGCTTAGCGCCAAGGAACAATACCGGAAATTCAAGAATTTGAATTAGCCTTTCGTTTTTAAATTTCTTCCGAACGTCTTTACTAATATTACTAAAAAACTGCCCCACTTTCATCATTGTTTGTGGCGTGACCAACTCAAGCGGAGAGATACCAGGACGATAGACTAAATCTTTAATTGCAATATCATAATTGCTTTTGGCCTCAGCCATAAAATTCTTTAATAGCGCACCACTCCCCTTTTCTATCGCTTCAAATGACGAAATAATTTCCTCTAAGTTATCAGCAATTGTAATAAAATCATCAATACCATAATATACTCTGTATGCCGGCGATAATTTGATTAGTTCGTAATAATCGGTTGTTTTCTTTCCAAAATCAGCAAAAAAGCGTTCAAATACGTCTGGCATCCAGTACCAACTTGGTCCCATATCAAAAGTGAATCCTTCTTTTTTCATTTGTCTGGCTCTGCCGCCAATACTTGAATTTTTTTCGTAAACCGTAACATCATTTCCGCTTTTAGCCAAATAGCATGAAGCTGCCATGGCCGAAAATCCAGAACCTATAATTGTAATTTTATTCTTCATTTTTTTAGTAAATATACTAATGGATTAAAAAAATTTAAACTTGATCCGCTAATGCAGCAATTGAATTAAATATAAAGACGCGCTCTGGTAGTCCTTCTCGCTTAATAAATTCAGTCAATCGACCAATATACCACAATTCAGTACTATCATCTAACAATTCTTCATTCATTTTTTCGATGTAAGCATCTAGCAAATCTCGCTCTGGTTGAACGGTTAAATAGGATACATAAACGATAGAATCGAAATGTTTTTTCAGTTCCTTTAAATTGTCAATAGGCATACTTTCCCCTAAAAAAACAGTTTTATAACCATTTAACAAAATTTCATAATTAAGATACATCAAACCCAATTCATGGATTTCATTCATAGGCAGTGAAAGCACAAACACTTTATCAGTTCTTGTAGGTTGCAGTACCTGAACTTTCTCCGTATTAATCAATATCTTTTGTTTTATCAAATAGGTGATAAAATGCTCATGAGCAGGCGTTATGGTGTCTGATTGCCATAAAAGTCCCAACTCGTTCATCAATGGAACAAAAACCTGATGAAAAATTTCTTTAAATGATTTTTCTGCAATTAACCAATCATAGGTTTTGAAAAAAAGTTGATGATCAAAGTTCATCATAGACATTTTCAACTCACTTATGGCGTGACTTTTAGCTGTTTTGTTTGAAATTATTTCGCGTACTAAGGATGGTATTTTATCTTGGGGATATGTTGCTATTTTTGAAATCTTATAACCATAATCATGCAATAATGTTATGTTTAACAACTTTTGCAAACTTGCCAAATCGTATAAACGAATATTAGTATCGGTGCGCATGGGTTGTAAGATGTCATATCTTTTCTCCCAAATGCGAATTGTATGCGCTTTGATACCTGAAAGATTTTCTAGATCCTTGATACTGAACACATTTTTTATATTGTTTATCATTAGCTCAATTTTATTAAACAAAAGTAAAAAAAAATTCACTATAAACCTTATTATATAGGTTAAACTTTCAAAAAGGTTTCATTTTTTATAAAAAACATTAAACAAAACCAAATGCAAGAAAATAAAGTTTATCATGATATTTTAAACGATCTTAATATTTTGTCTAAATCCATTTCTTTTAATGAAAGTAGAAAGTCCATCCAAGTTTTAAACTTATCAATTCTAAATTTTTTAACTGATAAAAAATATGATAGTACTGAATAATTTTTTGATTTCTATCTGTATAAAAACAACAGTGCAAAAGACTTTTTTGGTTACTTTAGTAATCTTAAACAAATGGTAATGAAAAAACTAACTAAAGAAGTTATCAGTCAGGCAGTTTTTGACTTATATGACGATTACGCTCATAACAAAATTGAAAGTAGGCAATTTGTTGAAAAGCTATCCCTTTTTGCCGTTGGAACGCTGACTTTTCCCTCTTTGCTTAGTTTTATGATGCCCAATTATATTATTTCATTTTTGATTAAAGAAGATGATCCAAGACTGAAATCAGAATTTATTACCTACAGTTCGCCAAAAGGTGGAGGACAAATAAAAGGACTATTATCTTTACCGCTATCTGGTAAGAAAAAATTACCTAGAATTATTGTTGTTCATGAAGATCGCGGACTAAATCCTTGCATTGCAGATGTAGGGTGACGCGCTTCCATTGAGGGATTTATCACTTTGGCGCTAGATGCATTATCTCCGCTTGCTGGTAATACCAGTAATGACGATACAGGACGCGAATTTCAAAAAAAACGTAACCGCGAAGAAATGCTTGAAGATTTTGTTGCCGCCTATGAATTCCTTAAATCGCATAAAAATTGCAATGGTCAAGTGGGTGTCGTAGGGTTTTGTTTTGGTGGATGGATTGCGAATATGATGGCGGTAAGGATTCCAACATTAAAAGCAGCAGTTCCCTATTACGGCGGCCAACCCACAGCAGCAGAAGCCGAAAAAATTACTACGCCATCACCTATACACTACGCAGGTTTAGACACGCGAGTAAATGAAGGTTGGCCCTTTTGTGAAACTATCATAAATAAAAATAAAGTAGAAAATAGTGCTTTTATATAGGAGAAGGTTAATCATGGTTTTTACGACAATACTACCCAAAGATATGATGATAAAGCAGCTGCTTTATCTTGGACTCGAACTATTGATTTTTTTAAAGAAAAACTAAATAAAAAATAGAATATGGCATCAGGACTTTTTGCATTACTAGATGATATCGCAGCGTTAATGGATGATGTTGTATTAATGAGTAAAATTGCTACTAAAAAAACCGCTGCCATTTTAGGTGATGATCTTGCAGTAAATGCCGAAAAAGCATCAGGTTTTGTCTCCTCAAGGGAAATTCCAGTATTGTGGGCAATCATGAAAGGCTCTTTTCTAAACAAGTTAATCATATTGCCATTTGCTTTCTTGCTGAGTTATTTTATACCGTGGCTCATTACCGTTGTCTTAATATTAGGAGCCGTTTATCTCGCTTATGAAGCAGCCGAAAAAATTTACGAATACTTTGTGCCCCATAAACACGAAGCCATTAAAACCGAAGCTAAAGCCTTAACGCCAGAGCAAGTTTTAGCGAGAGAAAAGGAAAAAATTAAAGCAGCCATCGTTACTGACTTTATACTCTCAATAGAAATTGTAATTATTGCCCTTGGAAGCGTGATTGGAAAACCTATATCAACCCAAATTATCACTGTTTCCTTTGTGGCTGTTTTGGCAACAGTTGGAGTTTATGGGATTGTCGCTGCCATAGTGCGAATGGATGATTTTGGGATGTTGCTAGTAGCCAGAAAATCTAAAACTTCAAAGTTTATAGGAAAACAATTGATACAATTACTTCCTAAAGTCATCAAAGCATTAGCCTTTGTAGGTACCATCGCTTTGATCCTTGTTGCAGGCGGTATTTTTATGCACAACATCAAACCATTGCATCACGTATTAGAAAGCTTACCACTACTTGTAGGCGAATTTATTGCTGGAATAATTGGCGCAGTAATATCTTTTATAGCTGTCAAAGGAATTTTATTAGTGTGGAAGAGCATAAAAGCAAAATACTTCAAAGCTTAAAAATTTACATATAAACTTTTTTAGTTTATGGATCTTCTTTTAGCGTTTTTGCCGCGGCAACCGCACTTTAAATTTTAATCTATTTTTTTTCAATAAAAGTATTTTCAATTCAAATGAAATTGATCGATTTTATTAAAAATAGAAATTTATGAGATGATCCCTAGCGTAAAATTGCGGTAAGTAAGAGCATTAATGTTGTGATTAAAAATTTTAGCAAAGTAGTTGCGCATATTTTTTGACAAATTTTTCCAATTCTATAGTAGTAAGCATTTTTGACTTCGTCATGATGTTTAGCTTCTATTTCTCAAAAAAAATGCAATACAGATGAAAAATCTAAATGTTTGAAAACAGCTTTATAGATCTGAGTCTAAAAATTTACAATTCTTTTGGGCTCAAAGTGAGAAAAACTGTAAAAGGAGTAAAAACAAAAAGCATGCAGTACCAAAAATGATCATTGGTACATGCTGCTGTGACTGAAGTAAAATTTACACAAAAAAGAGTAATAAATAATTTGTAAAGCACGAGAAATCAGAGATTAATCACAGAAATTTTTATCTATATTTGAAACTGAATTGAAAAGTAAAATTTAGAATTAAAATATATGGCATCAGGATTTTTTGCATTGTTGGATGATATCGCGGTACTTATGGATGATGTAGTAGTAATGAGTAAAATTGCTACTAAGAAAACAGCGGGAATATTAGGAGATGACTTGGCTGTAAATGCCGAAAAAGCATCAGGTTTTGTTTCCTCTAGAGAAATTCCAGTTTTATGGGCTATAACCAAAGGCTCTTTTTATAACAAGTTAATTATTTTGCCCCTAGCCTTTTTATTAAGTTATTATGTACCAACGGTTGTCACGGTAATATTGGTCTTAGGTGCTGTTTATCTAGCCTATGAAGCGGCCGAAAAAATATACGAATATATAGTGCCTCACAAGCATGCTGTAATTTCAACGGACGAAATCAACTTGACTGATGAGGAAATTCTAGCGATGGAGAAAGCCAAAATAAAATCAGCTATTGTCACTGACTTTATATTATCCGTTGAAATTGTAATTATAGCGCTAGGTAGTGTTATAGGAAAACCCATTTCTACGCAAATTATTGTAGTTAGTTTTATCGCCTTGCTTGCTACAGTGGGAGTTTACGGCATTGTAGCTGCTATTGTGCGCATGGACGACTTAGGTCTTATCTTAACTGCAAAGAAAAGTGCGACTTCAAAATTTATTGGTAATCTATTAATACGAGCGCTTCCATTAATTATAAAAGGACTTGCCTTTGTAGGAACGATCGCGCTTGTTTTAGTAGCTGGCGGAATATTTGTGCATGAAATAGAGCAAGTTCATCGTTTAGTTGAAGGTTTACCGTCTATAGTTGGCGAATTCTTAGCTGGACTCGTGGGCGGAATCGTCGCCTTTTTAGTTGTAAAAGGTTTTATGATGATTTGGGCGAAGGTAAAAGGGAAGTAGCTAAAAAATATCAAAGCCCTTTTTCAAATAAGTTTCTTTTGGGCGTTTTCGCTACCGCGACCGGGCTTTCCGCTACAATCTTTTGTTTTTTTTCAAAAACAAAAGGATTTTCACTTCAATCCCTAACGCAAAATTGTGGTGAGATGAGGATTTAAATTATTATTGACGCTGTAAAGAAAAAAGAATTGAGAAGGTATCTACATAATTACAGATTTTGCAATTGAAGAAATTATTAGCTAAATTTTTCAATTATTTCATTCATTTACGGTTTCCCGTAATTTTGTTTTAATGGATTTATGTATTATTGTAATTCGACAGAAAAATACTTATATTATTTATTGCAATATTAGTAAGGATTTATCTTTTAAATGTTCATTATATTGCACTTTTTAAACTAATTTAATTATCTTTAATGTGCATTAATTTTTTTTCAATCATAATAAAAATATATCATGAACAATTACATAGAAGAAGAAAAACACAGACATCCGTACTACAAAGTAATGGAACTAACAGGCATATCATTAAGTAATGAATTAGATTCATGGTCTCGTCAAGATTTAATTGATTGGTTATCATGGAATGATAGAAACGGTGTTTATAAAGATGATGATTCAATAAGGGAATTTGGCAATATTATTAGCAAAGAAGAAGCTATAGAAATTATGACAAGACAAATAGTTGAAGCATAAATATTATGAGAATGGAAAGAAATAGCGATAATAATAATAATAATAATAATAATAATAATACAATTGATGGCCATCAAACAAGTTGTAGAGTAAAGATGGGCGAAACTCTTCGAGAAATAAGAGAGAAGAAAGGATACAATCAAGAGCAATTAGCATCTATTATGAAAATTAGTAGATCAACTATTTCAAAAATAGAAAGTGGAAAATTTAATTGTAGTTTAGATTATCTATCAAAATTTTCTTGGTTTTTAGATTTCGATATTAATATATCGATTAGTGGAAAAAAACAATCTATTTAAAATTAAAATACGAAATGTCATTAAAATATATAGATCTATTTGCTGGAGCAGGAGGATTATCGGAAGGATTTATTAGAGCAGGTTTTGAACCTATTGCTCACGTTGAAATGAATGGTGATGCGTGCGATACTTTAAAAACAAGAACTGCTTTTCATTATTTGAACGAAAAAAACCAAATTGAAGAATATTATAATTACTTAAAGGGTAAAATAACTCGCAACGAATTATGGGCTAAAATACCTGATAATTTAATAAATGCTGTAATAAACACAGAAATATCTGCTGAAACTCTACCTACAATTTTTGAAAAAATTGATTCTGTATTAGGAAAAGATAAGGTTGATTTGGTAATTGGCGGGCCTCCATGCCAAGCATACTCAGTAGCGGGCCGAGCTAGAGATCCAAAAGGAATGACAGAAGACCCAAGAAACCACCTTTATAAATATTATGTTGAATTTTTGAAACGATACAAACCAAAAATGTTTGTATTCGAAAATGTACCAGGTATTTTATCCGCAAATAATGGAGGTTATTTAGAACTAATTTTTGAGGCGGTTAAAGAAGCCGGTTATGAGTTGGATAAAAAGGTTTTAAATGCTAAACATTTTGATGTACTTCAAGACAGAAAACGAGTAATTATTATTGGCTGGAAAAAGAATTTAAAATTAAAATATCCCCATTTTGAAGAAAATGAACCTCAATATGAAATCTTAAAAGATTTATTTTCAGACCTGCCAAAAATTAAAAATGGACAGGGAGAATGGGGTGCTGTAGATTATGCAAAAGAGACTAACAACTATTTAGAAAAATCTGGTATAAGAAATGGAGTGTGCTTTACCTCACAACACATTGCACGTCCAAACAACCCGAATGATCTTGAAATTTATAAAATAGCTGTAAATAAATGGGTGCAAGACAACAAGAGATTAAACTATGCAGAATTACCTGAAAGACTAATAAAACACAACAATACAAAATCTTTCACAAATAGATTTCAAGTTGTTAATCATAAAGGAATTTCTCATACAGTTGTTGCGCACATTTGTGCTGATGGGCACTATTATATCCATCCCGACATAAAACAAAACAGATCAATTACTGTAAGAGAAGCTGCAAGGATTCAATCTTTCCCGGATGATTATTTTTTTGAAAAAAGTAGAACAACTGCTTTTAAACAAATTGGAAATGCTGTGCCTGTTTTGATGGCTGAGGGAATTGCTAATAAAATAAAAGAAATGATTAAATGATTAATTGGCAATACTACCCTAAAAGAAAAGAACTACCTTCTCATTTAAAAGATATTATTGATATTTTTAAATTTAAAGAAGAGTTAATTTCTTCCGAAAAATTCACCTTAAATAGTAATGCCGTTTTAGAAAAGGTTTCTTTAAATCTACTAAGTCTAAATTATCAAGTTGAAACTTCAAAAAAAGCAATTGATAAAATAAAAGTTCCTGTTCTTTTTGGCATGAATGGTAAGCTTGAAAAGTATTTTGATGCTGATGCTTATAATGAAGAATTAAAAACAGTTATAGAGGTAGAAGCTGGTAGAGGAGTAACAAATTATCAATTTTTAAAAGATTTATTTCAAGCATGTATGATGCACAAAGTAGATTTTTTGGTAATTGCTGTAAGAAATACTTATAATAAAAATAAAGATTTTCAAAGTGTACTTACTTTTTTTGAAACATTATACGCTTCTGGAAGATTAGTTCTTCCATTGGAAGGGATTTTAATAATTGGATATTAATATGCATCAATACAAAGCCGAAAATGCCAAACCAAATCCAAAATCAACAATAAACTCCTATCGTAGTTTTGGTTATAACCTTTCAACTGCAATAGCTGATATTATTGATAATAGTATCTCAGCTAACGCTGATAAAATCGAAATTGATTTTTTATGGAAAGGTAAAGATTCTGTAATTTCTATTCGTGATAATGGAAAAGGAATGAATTTAGAAGAGTTGATAATCGCTATGACTCCTGGTAGCAAAGATCCAGAAGATACAAGAGATGAAAAAGACTTAGGTAGATTCGGAATGGGATTAAAAACAGCTTCTTTTTCGCAATGTAAAAGACTTACGGTTATTACAAAGAAAGAAGGTTTTGCTACTATAAAGCGTTGTTGGGATATAGATTTTATAAACAGTGAAGAAGAATGGACTTTATTAGATTATGTTTCAGATGAATCTTATTTAGATAAAGTTGATGAATTAATAAGCGGAACTTTAATTATTTGGGAGTTATTAGACAGAATTGTAGGTAATTCAACAGTTGAAAATGAAGCTGTGAAAAATGCTTTTTATCAAGAAATGGCGACAGTTAATGAGCATTTAAGTCTTGTTTTTCACCGATTTATTGAAAGTAAAAAAATCAAACTTTACACCAACACTTATGAGATTGATGCTTGGAATCCATTCTTATTAAATCTGAATCCAAAGCCTGAAATGGGACAATTAGAAGTGCTAATTAATAATGTTGAAGTAACATATTTTATTTTACCTCACATGTCAAAAATTAGTAATGAAGATTATGAAAAATCGGGTGGTCCTTTAGGTTGGTATCAGCAACAAGGTTTTTATATATATCGCGGCGATAGGTTATTGGTATCTGGTGATTGGCTTGGTATTGAAAAAAAGAGAGAGTATTCAAAATTAGCTAGAATTGCAATAAATTTCCCGAATGCGAATGATTTTGATTGGAATCTTGATATAAAAAAATCAACGGCAACACCTCCAATAGAGATAAGAAAGGAATTAGCAAGAATAGCTAAAATGGCTGTTATGAAGTCTGCCAAAATATATAATTGGAGAGGACAAAAAACAATTTCTTCTGACAATAATAGTCAATCTTTTGAAAGTTTATGGAAAGACGAGACAAACAGAGAAGGAATAAAAAAATATAAAATAAATAAAAAACATCCAATTATTAAGCAATTACTCGATTCGGATAAAGAAAACAAACTTTTCTCAAAAGCATTAAAGCTTATTGAAGAAAACATTCCATTAGAATTGATTTTATATAATCAAAATGAAAATCCATCTTTTCATGAGTTAGAAAGTATTCCAGAAATTCCTAGTGATGATTTAATCAAACTTGCTGTAGAATTGTACAAAATCTATGTTCTACAAGGAGTTCCTGAAAATTTGGCTAAACAGCAGATAATGAATTCAACTCCATTTAATCTATTTCCATTAATAAATGACTATTTAATATGAACGATATAAAGAATTCGGCTAGATTAATAGCGCATACACTTTTATCTCATGCAAAACAAAATGAAGATATTACTGATGAAATAATTTTAAATATTATTGACAGAGTTGAAGCTACAATGGCGTCAGTTGGTCAAGTAATTGACAAAAGAGAATTATTTGAAATATTAGTGGCAGATTTTAGTATTGGTAAAGGTTCAATCACTGAAATGAATGGAGATATTACTCCGTGGCTTTATTCAAGAAAGGACGATATTAATTGGGAACTATGGAGTAGATATAAGTCATATATGCACGAAAAGGATCCTTCATTTCCAATCAATGATTTAGATGATTTTACAGATAAAATTCTAGACAAGTGTTATAATCCTAAAGAATCAGGTTCATGGGATAGAAGAGGAATGGTTGTTGGTCATGTTCAGTCAGGTAAAACCTCAAATTATGTAGGATTAATAAATAAGGCTACTGATGCTGGATATAAGGTTATTATTGTCATTGCTGGAACAATTAGTTCATTAAGAAGACAAACTCAAGAACGCATTGATGAGGGCTATATTGGTAAAAGTAGTTCAGCATATATAAATAATTACGGTGAAAATAAAATAATTGGTGTTGGTAAATATAAAGTTGATACTGACATCTATTCGCTAACTTCTTCTTTTTACAGAACAGGTGATGAAGGTGATTTTAATCAAGGTATTGCTAACAGATTAAATATCCCAATCGGAAAGAATCCAGTAGTTTTTGTAATTAAAAAAAACAAAAGTATTCTTGAAAATTTAATAGATTGGTTTTCAAAAGATTCTAATATTAAAATGATTAATGGTCAACCTAAATTATTTGATGTTCCGGCTTTAATAATTGATGATGAAGCAGATGCAGCTTCTGTTAATGCAACTAAAGATATTAACGATATCAAAACAATTAATAAATTAATAAGAACTTTATTGAATGTATTTGACCAGAATACTTTTGTAGGATATACAGCAACACCCTATGCTAATTTATTTATTCCACAAGATTTTAATGATGAGTTAACTACCGTAGTGAAAGGCAAAACGTATTTTATAGGAGAAGATTTATTTCCAAAAGATTTCATTATTAACATTATAGCTCCTAAAAATTATATTGGCGCTGCTAAAATTTTTGGTTTGGAAAACCCAGTGACTGGAGAAAGTAAAGAACCATTAGATGTTTTTAGAGTAATTGATGATTATGACCCACCATTTTTTAAAACAATCAATAAAAACAACAAAGACAATTTACCGGAATACTTGCCAGAAAGTCTTGAAACAGCTCTGAAATCATTTATTCTTACTTGTGCTGTTAGAAGATTAAGAGGACACGATAAGAAGCATAATTCAATGTTAATTCATGTTGCATTATATGTAAAATGGATTGATAGAGCTGCGCTAAAAGTTAATGATAGAATGAAAGAATTTAAAAATTATATCATTGGTAATGATGCTAAGTTTTTAAATGAATTAGAAGAGTTGTATTTAAATGATTTCATGCCTACTACTGAAAATGTTCTTGAAAACATAGACTATAAGGATACTAGAATTGAGTTACATGATTGGAATAGTGTAAAATCTGAATTAAAAAAAGCAGCTTCAAAAATTGATGTTCGAGCAGTTCACGGTACAAGGTCAACAACAAATTTAGAGTACCATAATATTGATGAAATTGATTATTCAAGGTATGAAGATGGTTTATCAGTAATTGCAGTTGGAGGAGGTAGATTGGCTAGAGGAATAACTTTAGAAGGTTTGTCAACCAGTTATTATTTGAGAACAACCAGAATGTATGATTCATTAATGCAAATGGGCAGATGGTTTGGGTATAGACCAGGCTATGTTGATTTGTGTAGATTATATACAACAGAAACCATTTATGAATGGTTTAATCATATAACAATGGCTACTGAAGAAATGAGATATGATTTTGACGAAATGACAACTAGAAATTTAAAACCTAAAGATTTTAGATTAAAAGTAAGAAATCACCATGGACTTTTAGCTATTACTAGTGTTGCAAAACTTTTTTGGGCTCAAGATATAACAATGTCTTTTTCGGGTTCTAATCCACAAACCTATTTGTTGTTTAAAGACCAAAAATCAATTCAAAACAATTTTAACAATTTAAAAAACTTATTTGAAAGATTAGGTTTTCCAAGTAATGAGAACATAATTCAGAAAAGAAAGAAGACGAGATACTTACTTTACAGAAATGTTCAATTAGAACTATTGACTGATTTTTTAGAAAATTATAAAATCAATATTCCTTCAATAAACAATCAAGTAATCTCTGATTACATAAAACTTCAAAATGCTCAAAAGAACATTAGAGAATGGAATATTTGTATAGTTTCTAATACTAGTGAAAAAGCACTGCTATATGATAAAGGGGTTATTAAGAAACCAGAGAACAGAACTGAATATGATACTCAAAAATATAGTTTGTCTGCCGACGGTAAAGAAATTGAATTAGTTTGTAGCGTAAGAAATCAAACAGAATATTCGGAATTATATAAAATCACTAAAAATCAAATAGATGATGTTGTCGATCGTCAAGTAGATTTAGTTGAAAACGGTTCAGGAAGCATAAAAGAAAGAAGAGCAAACGAAAGTAAAGGTTTACTATTGATTTATGCTTTAGATGAAAGAGGTACAACTAATGTAGAAAACGGAATTCCAATTATTGGATATAGTTTGCATTTTCCAAAAATTGATAATGAAGTTCAAGTTTCTTATTCAGCAACAATAAATGAAGAGCTTGATATAGAGCCAATGGAAGATGATGATAATTCAGAAAACGAATAATTATGGTTAGTATTAAATCTATTTGGGAAAGTCACGTGCCTACTGATGAAATCATTATTAAAACGCAACTTGAACATGTAAAACCGTTCAAATGTTTTGCTGCAACTAATCATATAACTGGTAATCACTTATACATATTTGAAACTTCAAAAAATGCTAAATTTCCTGAATTTAAGAATTTTAAGTTCAAAGGATTATTTATTGAAATTTTTGAATTTGAGGAAATAAAAGAACTAAACATTTATCTTTTAGACAATCAGCTTAAAGATATTTTTAGTCTATTTATAGAAAATATTGTAGAAGAGATATCAAAAAGTGTAACTGAAAATGAAGCATTAATTGAAACTTCTAATGTTGTCTTAAAGTGGAAAAAATTATTTGATAAAATAAATTTTCAAGGCCTTACAATTGAAAGACAAAAAGGATTAATTGGAGAGCTTTTACTTTTCAATTCGTTATTAGACGAAGAATATTCAATTGATAAGTTGTTAGAAAGCTGGACTGGTCCAGATTATAATGATAAAGATTTTCATTTTGGTTCGTTTGGTATTGAAGTAAAGTTAACTTCATCAAAAGTTCCGAAAGTGAAAATATCAAGTGAAAGACAACTAGATAGTGAAAATTTGACAAAATTATATTTGGTTTTATATGTTGTTGAAGAAGTTAAAGACAAAGGATTTTCTTTAAATTCTATTATCGAGCAAATTCGAGTAAAAATTAATAATAATCAAAATGCTATAAAATTTTTCAACGAAAGGCTTTTATTAGTGGGATATTTTGATGAAGATTTCGAGAATTACAAGAGACAGTATGCTTTTAGAAAAAGAAATTTTTATGAGGTTACTTTAGATTTCCCAAGACTTGTAGCTTCTGATTTACCTATTGGTTTATTTGACACAAAATACAGTATTGAGCTTTCGGCTATTGAACAATTTTTAGTAAGTAATGAATCAATTCTTGAATTAATTAAGTAATGGATAGAGGATTAAAAAATTATATTGAAGCAATTCAATCTGATGTGGCTGCATTGGTTTATTCAGATGGTGAAGGAGCTAGTTTTGAAGATAAATTTACTGAACATTGTATAGAAATTTTAGATACTATTGGTAAGTCTGAAGGAGCTAGAGTATTGTCTTATATCAATCCTGATTCTCAAGGAAGAATTGATTGGAAAATTAATGGCTATTGCTTAAAAGATGAATTTAAAGATGATTCTAACAAGGTTTACTTTGAAACATTAGATTTATTTATAACGTATTTCAATAAAAATTCCTACGATTACAACATCGCAAAAGATGATTTTAACAAAAGCATAAATCAAATAAAAAAGTTTTTAAACGCTGCGTTAAAAGGTCATATTGACTATATAGATCCGGCTCAGACTGAACTAAATCAACTTTTAAAAATTATTATAAAACAGAAAGCTAATTTTGACAGAATGAATATTTTTTTCTTAATTAATGGTAATTCTAACCATGATTTGGAAAAAGTAGTAATAAAAGGATTCGAAGATTTAGATGTTTTTGTTCATGTTTGGGATATTCCTAGATTTTATAAATTAAGTGAATCTTCTAGTAATAGAGAACCAATTGAAATAGACTTTAAAAATTTAATTTCAAATAGCAATCATGGTATTCAATGTTTAAAAATGCCTAATCATAATGAGTTATACGAATGCTATTTAGCAATATTACCAGGAGAAGCACTATCAAAACTGTATAAAGAATATTCTAATGAATTATTAGAAAGTAATGTTAGAGCGTTTTTAGGTCAAACCGGTAAATTCAACAAAGGTATTAGAGATACTATAAGAGAAAAACCTCAAATGTTCTTACCATACAATAATGGTATTACTGCAACTGCCGAAAATGTGGAAACAATAATTATTGATAATCAATTGTATCTAACTAAATTATTAGATTTTCAAATTGTAAACGGTGGTCAAACAACTGCATCATTATTTCATACTCAAAAGAAGTTTAAAGATGCCGATTTAAGTAATGTTTTTGTTCAGATGAAATTAACGGTTATAAAAGATGTAGAACAAAAGAATATTGAAGTTCCAAATATAGCACGATATGCAAACAGTCAAAATAAAGTTTCGGAATTAGATTTGTCTTCTAACAATCCATATTTTGTTCAAATTGAATCTTTATCAAGGAAAAAATATGTTATTGATCCTGACAATAGAAATATGTCAACATTGTGGTATTTTGAGCGTGTTAATGGTCAATATAAGGAATCTTTGAACAAATTAACAACTCCAGTTCAGCAAAGAAAATTCAAAGAACAAAATCCAACTAATCAGAAATTCGTTAAATCTGATGTTGCTAAGTATATAAATATTTGGGAACAAGAACCCTATTTTGTTTCTCAAGGTGCTCAGAAAAACTTTATTCATTATACTAAGAAAATTAATGAATTAGTAAAGAAAAATAAATTTCCTGGTGAGAATTTTTATAAAAAATTAATTGCTAATGCAATTCTTTTCAAAGCCGTCGATAAACTTTTTGGAAGAAAAAATATTGATGCCATTGGAGATACCAATTTGAAATCTTTTACAGTAGCTTACACATTATCTTATTTTTATTACTTGACTAATAATAGAGTTGATTTATGGAAAATCTATGAAGAGCAACAAGTAGATACTAGGATAATGAGCGAATTACAAAAATTAATAGTTTTTGTTTACAATCAATTGGTTAAATCTTCAAATAATTCGCTTATTTCCGAATATGCCAAAAGAGAATCCAGTTGGAAGTTATTAAAAGATGAGAGTTACAAAATCCAGATAGATGACAATCCTGACTGTTTCATAACAAGCGAGCAGGTTTTAATTAGAGATATTGAAACAGTAGAAATTGATAACAAATCAGAAACTAATTTGATAAGTATCAATAAAATTTTAGGTTTTGGCAATAAGTTTTGGGATGGAGTTTCAAAATGGACAATGAATATTGATGAATTAAAAGAGTTGTCAACTGATTCATGGGAAATTGCAAATAAAATAAAAAGAGCTAAAAACCTTAATAGTAGAGATATTGCGATAGGTAATAAACTACTTATGTATATTGAAAAAAACAATATAAATATTGATACTATAAAATCATTATCAAATGAAATTGAGGTAGAAGTTATTGATGTCAAAGCAATTTATGATAGATTAAATCTGATTTCCAAAAATGATTGGACTAAAATTATTGACATAGGGGAACAAACAAAAATATTTGACAACTTAGAATTATCAAATTTAAAATCGGTTCAGAAATCTATTTTAAAAAATGAGACTATAAAAGAAGTGAATATTGTAAATGCTTTAAAATCAATTAAAAAACTAAGAAAATTTGGACTTTCCTTTTAACTAAAAAAAAATCAATAACTTTTCCTTAAATTATCTGTAATAACTTTTCCTTAAATTATCTGTAATAACTATCTTAAAATATTTTATAAAATATTATTCAAGAAAAAACCTCATTTTCTCTGTAAGAAATTAGAATAAAATACCTTTCAAAAAAAATAATGGCTATGGAGCGCAAGGTTAGTTTGGTTGAAGAATTATTCGACCGTCTTGAAAAAGAAATTGCAGCATTCCAGTCAGAAACGCATTTGCATTGTATCGCTGGATGCGGCAAGTGCTGCTCTACTCCAGAAATAGATTCCTCGCCATTGGAGTTTTACCTTAGGCATTTCACTTATTTTTAAATGGAGAAGCTGAAGATATGTTGCTCCAACTCTAACAAAAATCAGACTCCAACTGTCATTTATATCGTCCGTATTCTCTTATAGATAGAAATATGGGGAGTTACTGTGACTATCGACATAGAGGTTTAATTTGTAGACTTTTTGGATATGCAGCGAGTAAAGATAAATATGGCTAACTCCATTTAGCCACTTGCAAAATAATAAAAGAAGGACAACAAGAAAACTACAACACCGCTGAGGAAGCAATTAGTAAAGGACTGTATGTTCCTGTATTTACAGATTACTACATGCAATTGTCACAAATAGACAATAGACTCGCTACTACTCTACTTCCCATAAATCAAGCTTTGGCAACAGCCATTGAAGAAGTATTGCATTATTATGCCTATAGACCTTTACCAAATGGTTTAGGAAAGAGTGCTTAAAGTTTATGATAAAAAAAATATTATAAAATCAAATTGCACAAACTCGCACTCTTAAATTAGTGGAAATTTGTGCAATTTGTGGTAAAAAATATTTTTTAAAACCAATAAGTAGAAGGCTACTTAAATGATTTTACTTACTCAAATACATTTTTCTTCTCGAATACAATTCATAAAACTGATCGTCTTTTAGGTCATCAATAAACAAGATACTTTCTCCTGTTGATTTCATTTCAGGGCCTAATGCTTTGTTGACATTATGGAACTTACTGAATGAGAAAACCGGTTGCTTGATTGCATATCCTTTTAATTGCGGGTTGAAAGTAAAATCAGTTACTTTATTGTGACCTAACATCACTTTTGTCGCATAATTCACATACGGTTCGCCATACGCTTTTGCGATAAATGGAACGGTACGAGATGCTCTTGGATTGGCTTCAATGATGTAAACGATTTCGTCTTTTATAGCAAACTGTATATTGATTAAACCTACTGTTCGCAAGGCCAAAGCTATTTTCTTAGTATGATCTTTTATTTGCTGCATTACAAGTTCGCCTAAGTTGAACGGTGGCAAAGTAGCATTACTATCGCCTGAATGCACTCCACAAGGTTCTATATGCTCCATAATTCCTATGATATATACATTTTCACCATCGCAAATCGCATCTGCTTCAGCTTCAATAGCACCATCAAGATAATGGTCTAAAAGCAATTTATTCCCTGGAATTGTTTTCAATAAATTAATAACGTGCTCTTCCAGTTCTTGCTTGTTGATTACAATTTTCATTCCCTGACCACCCAACACATACGAAGGACGAATCAATAATGGAAAGTCTAAAGTGTCTGCCAGCGCTGAAGCTTCGTCAGCCGTTTCAGCTATACCAAATTGGGGAAATGGAATATCTAATTCGCTTAGCAATTCAGAGAAACGGCCTCTGTCTTCGGCTAAATCCAAAGCATCAAAGCTTGTTCCTATAATTTTGATTCCATATTTAGACAATTTTTCGGCTAATTTCAAAGCGGTTTGTCCACCTAGTTGTACGATAACGCCTTCTGGTTTTTCATGTTGGATAATATCATAAATATGTTCCCAAAAAACAGGTTCAAAATACAATTTATCGGCGGTATCAAAATCAGTCGAAACGGTTTCTGGATTACAGTTGATCATGATCGTTTCATAGCCACATTCTTTGGCGGCAAGCACACCATGCACACATGAATAATCAAACTCAATTCCTTGTCCAATTCTATTTGGCCCTGAGCCAAGCACTATAATTTTCTTTTTATCAGTAACAACACTTTCGTTATCAACGTAACGGGTTCCGTCTGCTTTTTCTATTTCAGCCTCAAAAGTCGAATAGTAATATGGTGTTTTTGCTTTAAATTCAGCTGCACACGTATCTACTAATTTGAAAACTCTGTTAATATTCATGTCCATTCGCAGTGTATGAACCTGACTTTCAAGACAACCCATCATGTGCGCAATTTGTCTATCGGCGAATCCTTTTTGCTTGGCTTCCAGCAGTATTTCCCTTGGTAAAGAATCAATTTTATAATTAGAAATTTCTTTTTCTAAAGTGTAAAGCTCTTCATATTGTTTCAAGAACCACATATCAATTTTCGTAATTTCATGAATGCGACTCAACGGAATTCCGAGAGCAATTGCATCATAAATTACAAAAACACGATCCCAACTCGCGTAAGTCAGTTTTTCGATAATTTGTTCGTAATTAGTGTATCCCTTTCCATCAGCTCCTAACCCATTTCGTTTAATTTCTAATGATTGAGTGGCTTTGTGCAAAGCTTCTTGAAAAGAACGTCCAATTCCCATTACTTCACCTACGGATTTCATTTGAAGCCCTAGTGTTCTGTCTGCGCCCTCAAATTTATCAAAATTCCAACGTGGAATTTTCACAATCACATAATCTAATGTTGGTTCAAATAACGCTGAAGTTGATTTAGTGATTTGGTTTTGCAATTCATCTAAATTATATCCAAGCGCTAGTTTTGAGGCAATTTTCGCAATAGGATAACCAGTAGCTTTTGATGCTAAAGCAGAAGAACGAGACACACGAGGATTAATTTCAATGGCTACAATATCTTCTTTTTCGTCAGGCGAAACGGCAAATTGCACATTACAACCTCCGGCAAAATTCCCAATACTGCGCATCATCAAAATAGCATAATCACGCATTCTTTGAAAAGTGCGATCCGATAATGTCATTGCGGGAGCAACTGTAATCGAATCTCCAGTGTGGATTCCCATGGGATCCATATTTTCAATGGAACAGATAATGACAACATTGTCGTTCTTGTCTCTCAACAATTCCAACTCATATTCTTTCCAACCCATTAACGCTTTGTCAATCAACACCTCATGTATAGGTGACGCTTCTAAACCTCGAGTTAAAAGTTCATTAAAATCTTCTTTTTTATAAACAATTGCGGCTCCAGTGCCACCAAGGGTAAACGAAGGACGAATCACTAATGGAAACCCAAATTCCTGAGCAATTTCTTTTCCTCTTAGATACGAAGTACAAATTTCAGCAGGTGCAGAAGGCACGTTTATCTTTTTGAGCAACTGTTTGAACTGCTCTCTGTCTTCGGTAATATTGATCGCGTTAACGTCAACACCGATCATTTTTACTCCAAAATCAGCCCAAATTCCCTTCTCATCTGCTTCCAGACACAAGTTTAAAGCGGTTTGTCCGCCCATTGTAGGCAAAACCGAATCGATTTGAGGATGCGCTTTTAAGATTTCAATAATGGATTTTGTAGTCAGCGGTTTCAAATAAATATGATCGGCCATTGATGGATCGGTCATAATTGTAGCTGGATTCGAATTGATTAATATGACCTCAATTCCCTCTTCACGAATAGAACGTGCGGATTGTGATCCTGCATAATCAAATTCACAGGCTTGACCTATAACAATAGGCCCTGAACCTATAATCAAAACGGATTTAATGGATGTGTCTTTTGGCATTTTGTAGTGTGTTGTGTAGTTTAATTCTAAGCGTTATTAATTGTTCACGATAGTTTGTCTTCGTTATTTTGTTTCACATTTTTTGTAAAAATCTTTATAAATTTGGATAAAACTTGGATTGTCATTTTTCAAAATAAACGAAATAGGAAATTCGTTTTCTTCTTTATCAATTAAAACATCATCAAACTTCACAAAGGAACTGTCTTTAAATGCTTCAAACCATTGATCAAATTTTCTTTTTCTAACCCATTGCTTACCATCTGAGGAATCACATATATAAACAGTGATTCCATTATTTTTAGAATCATAAAAATCGATGAAAATTATATTTATGGTTGGAGCTAAAAATTTATCGAGAGTTAATGCAATATTTTCTGGCTTGTAAAGTACCTCAATCACAAACTCAAAAATTAAATTGTTATCTAGAAAATTTAAATTTGATAAATAAGAAGATGGTTTAAATTTGATTTCATAAACAACATCTGATTTAGTTACTATTACGTAACTATTGTTTTTACCACCAATAAATTCAAAATTATACTGCATTTTGAGATTTATTTTTTTCTCTTAATCTCATTATTACATCTTGCATTTTTTTTGATAAAAAATCTTCATGACACTCGATAATAAGCTCTTTTTGACTCTCTATCAAATACTTAATGATATCGTCTTTCTTTCTTCTCGTTTTAACTGAAATATTCATAGTAAATCATTTTAAACAAAGTTAACTTTTTTTGTTAAAAAAAAACCGTTACTAATAAAAGTAACGGCTTAATATAGATTAGAAACTAATCATTATTTTTTGTGTCTTGGTTCACAAGAAACAGTCAATTTATGTCTTCCTTTAGCTCTTCTTCTAGCAAGAACTTTTCTTCCATTTGCAGACTCCATTCTGTCCATGAATCCGTGCTTATTTCTTCTTTTTCTTTTCGATGGTTGAAACGTTCTTTTGCTCATTGCTTTGTATATTTAAAATCTTAATTTATAGCTTATCTTTATTTGGATACTTGTTACCCGAAATCCGAGTGCAAATATACAAAGACTTTTTTTCCTCACAAGCAGTTTTGTAAAAATATTTTCAATTCATTTTACTATATTTGTGATCTTAAATTAATCACAACATGTTTCACAGAAATATTAAACTTATTCTCGCCGGACTTATTATCATTACTGGCATTTGGCAATTCACAGAGGGCAATATTGGTAACGGAATTTTTCTTTTACTGATAAGTGCTTTCCCTATTTTTCTTTATTTTAAAAATGAATTTATCTTATTAGCTTTCTTAAAATTAAGAAAGCAAGATTTTGAAGGTGCTAAAAAATGGCTAGCCTATATTAAAAATCCAGAAACTGCATTAGTACAAAAACAACAAGGTTATTTTAATTACCTGCACGGAATCATGCTTTCACAAACTAATATCAATCAAGCAGAAAAATATTTCAAGAAAGCAATTGCTCTAGGACTATCTATGGATATGGATTTAGCTGTAGCCAAATTAAATCTTGCAGGTGTTGCGATGTCCAGACGAAGAAAGCTAGAAGCTACTACTTTACTGAATGAAGCTAGAAAGCTCGACAAACAAAATATGTTGAAAGAACAGATCACAATGATGAAAGATCAGATGAAAAAATTATAATTCATCAAGGAGCCAAATGTAGAACATTTGGCTCTTTTTTTTGACCTCAACTTGAAGTAGTAAAAATTATTATTTATCGTATGATCATAGTATGCTAGTTTAACAAACCATATCGATAAGAGTTATTTAAACATAGTAAAAATCAAAACTTATCTGTTCTTAAATTTCTTAAATAGTTTAAAAACAGCTTATACCTTACGATTCAGATAACAGCAAACTTATTTACAAAAATAAATTTTGATCACGCTTTCTCAAACAGCAGAAATCCCCCAATAAATAGCAATATAACAGCAAATACCTTTTTGAGAATTTTTTGGTCAATGTTAATGGCCATTTTGCTACCAAAATAACCACCAACAACAAAAACAATCGAGATTATAATGGCAAATCGCCAATCTATAAAACCCGCTTTGTGATAATTTAGTACCGCAAGAAAAGTTACTGGTGGCAACAATGCCGCTAGACTAGTTCCTTGAGCCTGCTGCTGCGTGAATCCCATTAAAAGTAAAAGAGGTACCATGATTATTCCTCCTCCAATACCTATTAATCCACTTAAAACACCAGCAGTTAAACCAATACACATTAATATAATTATAGTTTGAATTGTCATTTTCATATTGTTTTAGATTAGTATTACCCAATATTTATTCTATTACTTTTATTTCAACTTTTTATTATAGCTGGTAAATTCTCATTCAACCATTTATATTTACTCAAGATCATAATGTGTGCTCCACCTTTAACAACAATGCAATCCTTAATATATTTGATAGGAAACACATCATCTTTATCTCCATGTATATGGATTACGTTATTATCAACCACAGTTCGATCCCATAAAATCACTTGTTCTACTGCCCAATTTAAATAACATATATCCCGAACAGATAGAAATTTTTCGTATAACTTCAGTCGCTTATTAATTGTTGCACCAAAAGAGAATTTAGCTAAGTTCTCAATATTTACAATTAAACTCATTGGAATCAATTTGTAAGCTTTTGTAGTTTTAGCTAGCTTAAATCGTTTTGGAAATTCCAAATTGCTTTTTACACTTGATATAATAATTACTTTTCTGACCTTTATAAATTGCGCCATTTCTTGAACTAAAATACCACCAAATGAAACACCTATTAAAACTGGATTTGGATGTATAATTTTTTTGGTAATTCTTTGAGCGTAATCCTTCAAAGATTCATTGTTTAATGGAATTTCCCATTCTAATAAATATATTTCAAATTCCTCTTGGGGCAATACAATTCGTTCAAAAATAGCTGTACTTGCCGCTAAACCAGGCATCATATAAACGGATATTTTACTCATAATTGTTTTAACGATTTAATAACACTTTTCCGATTTAGAATTTCGAATTTTGTATAAATTTAATTTTTTTAATTCAAACTTATTCTACAATCTCCTTTATATTTTTACTATTCTATGACCACACAACTTTTTGAATCACACACGAGAGGCACTGCTGATTACGGTTGGCTTAAAGCCAATTATTCATTTTCATTTGGGAATTATTATAATTCAGAGCGCATACAGTTTGGAATGCTTCGCGTATTAAATGACGATATGATTGATGGCGGAACCGGTTTTGGAACACACGGTCACGCAAATATGGAAATTATCACCATTCCGCTTGAAGGTGCGCTAAAACATCGTGACAGTATGGGAAATGATGGCATCATTCGCTTTGGCGAAGTTCAGGTAATGAGTGCAGGAAGCGGAGTTGAACATTCTGAGATGAATGCAAGTCAAGATCAGAAGACCAAATTGCTACAGTTATGGGTATTTCCTGACCGAGAAAATGTAACTCCAAGATATGACCAAAAATCATTTGATATTGATAATCAAATCAATACCTTTGTAAATATTGTTTCGCCAAATGATATGAACGATGGAAATGCACTTTGGGTTTACCAAAAAACCTTTTTTCACTTAGGAATTTTCGAAATCAACACTCAATCGAACTATAAAATTAAAATTCCTAAAAACGGTGTTTACTTATTTTTAATAGAAGGCGAAATAGCAATTAATAACCAAGTTTTGAAGGCAAGAGATGCCATGGGAATAACTGAATTCGACACTTTCGAAATTAAGATTATTGCCAAATCAAAAATACTTTTGGTAGAAGTACCAATGAATTAGACAAAAATATTATGAACGTAGAAAATCCTATGGAAATCAAAGACAACACTTTTTCAAGACAATTTGAGACTACAGTAAATGAGGGATTAGTTACAGTTGAATATTCCTTTCAAGAGAAAAAAATATTTTTAACAAAAATAAATGTTCCAGAAGCATTTGAAAACGAAGAATTTATTTCTGATTTCCTAAAGAATATAATGGAAATCGCGATAGAACGAAAATTGAAGGTAGTTCCTATTTTACCAAAAATAGTGGTATTTTTTAAGAAAAATCCAGTTTATAAAGAATTACTTCCTCCAGGCATTAGGTTGTAACTTGTGTTTATCTATAATTGAAATAAAAGACATTTTAAGGGTTGAAGCGATCAAATATTATGAATCTAGTTCTTGTCTTTAAGAATGATAGTTGCATATATTGTAGAGATACTTCCTTCGTCAGTATGACAAGTATTAGTGAAGGTAGCATAGATAAACGCTCTTATTAGGACTAGGTTAAAGGCAAGTGTTGATTAAGTCTCTTGCTGTGATAAGGTTGTGGAGGAATATTATGTACTTCTTTATTATTGAAAATTATGCGGGATAATTGATGTATTATTTAAAGCAATACCCTAATAATTATCTGATTAAATTTGTTTATCTAATCAAATTTTAAAAATTTATTTAGTGCCTGTAATATGTGAATGATAGTGGCATGTATTGTAGAGATACTTCCTTCGTCAGTATGACAAAGTTGTAAGGAAAGCGTTGTTCAATAGTCTTACTATGACAAGGTTTTTGGAAAGCGTTAATAAACGCTTTTATTAGGACTAGGTTGTGGAGCAAACGTTATAAACGCTCTTATTATGACAACTTTGTGGGCAACCTTATTAAGTCAAGTTTTTAACGCTCCAACTTTGTCATTCTGACGGAGGAAGAATCTTTGTTTGTTGCTCTACTTTGTTGAGATTGCTTTGCTTATTCGGGTAAATCCTCGAGTCTTCCTTCGTCAGTATGACAAGGTTGTAAGGAAAGCGTTGTTCAATAGTCTTACTATGACAAGGTTTTTGGAAAACGTTAATAAACGCTTTTATTAGGACTAGGTTACAGGCAAACGTTAATAAACGCTCTTATTATGACAACTTTGTGGGGGCAAGAAGATTTATTCAAGCGTTTAGCGTTCCAACTTTGTCATTCTGACTAAGGAAAAATCTTTGTTTCTTGCACTCCTTTGTTAAGATTGCTTTGCTTATTCGGGTAAACCCTCGAGTCTTCCTTCGTCAGTATGACAAAGTTGTAAGGAAAGCGTTGTTCAATAGTCTTACTGTGACAAGGTTTTTGGAAAACGTTAATAAACGCTTTTATTAGGACAACTTTGTGGGCAACGTTATTAAGTCAAGTTTTTAGCGCTCCAACTTTGTCATTCTGACGAAGGAAGAATCTTTGTTTGTTGCTCTATTTTGTTAAGATTGCTTTGCTTATTCGGGTAAACCCTCGAGTCTTTCTTCGTCAGTGTGACAAATAATATCGAAGGTAACATAGATAAACGCTTTTATTAGGACTAGGTTATAGGCAAGTGTTGATTAAGTCTCTTGCTGTGATAAGGTTGTGGAGGAATATTATGTACTTCTTTATTATTGAAAATTATGCGGGATAATTGATGTATTATTTAAAGCAATACCCTAATAATTATTTGATTAAATTTGTTTATCTAATCAAATTTTAAAAATTTATTTAGTGCCTGTAATATGTGAATGATAGTGGCATGTATTGTAGAGATACTTCCTTCGTCAGTATGACAAGGTTGTAAGGAAAGCGTTGTTCAATAGTCTTACTATGACAAGGTTTTTGGAAAACGTTAATAAACGCTTTTATTAGGACAACTTTGTGGGCAACGTTATTAAGTCAAGTTTTTAGCGCTCCAACTTTGTCATTCTGACGGAGGAAGAATCTTTGTTTGTTGCTCTACTTTGTTAAGATTGCTTTGCTTATTCGGGTAAACCCTCGAGTCTTCCTTCGTCAGTATGACAAGGTTGTAAGGAAAGCGTTGTTCAATAGTCTTACTATGACAAGGTTTTTGGAAAACGTTAATAAACGCTCTTATTATGACAACTTTGTGGGGGCAAGAAGATTTATTCAAGCGTTTAGCGCTCCAACTTTGTCATTCTGACGGAGGAAGAATCTTTGTTTCTTGCACTCCTTTGTTAAGATTGCTTTGCTTATTCGGGTAAACCCTCGAGTCTTCTTTCGTCAGTATGACAAAGTTGTAAGGAAAGCGTTGTTCAATAGTCTTACTGTGACAAGGTTTTTGGAAAACGTTAATAAACGCTTTTATTAGGACAACTTTGTGGGCAACGTTATTAAGTCAAGTTTTTAGCGCTCCAACTTTGTCATTCTGACGAAGGAAGAATCTTTGTTTGTTGCTCTATTTTGTTAAGATTGCTTTGCTTATTCGGGTAAACCCTCGAGTCTTTCTTCGTCAGTGTGACAAATAATATCGAAGGTAACATAGATAAACGCTTTTATTAGGACTAGGTTATAGGCAAGTATTGATTAAGTCTCTTGCTGTGATAAGGTTATGGAGGAATATTATGTACTTCTTTATTATTACAAAATTATGCGGGATAATTGATGTATTATTTAAAGCAATATCCTAATAATTATCTGATTAAATTTGTTTATCTAATCAAATTTTAAAAATTTATTTAGTGCCTGTAATATGTGAATGATAGTGGCATGTATTGTAGAGATACTTCCTTCGTCAGTATGACAAAGTTGTCAGGAAAGCGTTGTTCAATAGTCTTACTATGACAAGGTTTTTGGAAAACGTTAATAAACGCTCTTATTATGACTAGGTTACAGGCAAACGTTAATAAACGCTTTTATTAGGACAACTTTGTGGGCAACGTTATTAAGTCAAGTTTTTAGCGCTCCAACTTTGTCATTCTGACTAAGGAAGAATCTTTGTTTCTTGCACTCCTTTGTTGAGATTGCTGCGCTTGTTCGTGTAAACCGTCGAGTCTTCTTTCGTCAGTATGACAAGATTGTGAGGAAAGCGTTGTTCAATAGTCTTACTATGACAAGGTTTTTGGAAAACGTTAATAAACGCTTTTATTAGGACAACTTTGTGGGCAACGTTATTAAGTCAAGTTTTTAGCGCTCCAACTTTGTCATTCTGACGAAGGAAGAATCTTTGTTTGTTGCTCTATTTTGTTAAGATTGCTTTGCTTATTCGGGTAAACCCTCGAGTCTTTCTTCGTCAGTGTGACAAATAATATCGAAGGTAACATAGATAAACGCTTTTATTAGGACTAGGTTAAAGGCAAGTGTTGATTAAGTCTATTGCTGTGATAAGGTTGTGGAGGAATATTATGTACTTCTTTATTATTGAAAATTATGCGGGATAATTGATGTATTATTCAAAGCAATACCCTAATAATTATCTGATTAAATTTGTTTATCTAATCAAATTTTAAAAATTTATTTAGTGCCTGTAATATGTGAATGATAGTGGCATGTATTGTAGAGATACTTCCTTCGTCAGTATGACAAAGTTGTCAGGAAAGCGTTGTTCAATAGTCTTACTATGACAAGGTTTTTGGAAAGCGTTAATAAACGCTTTTATTAGGACTAGGTTGTGGGGCAAACGTTAATAAACGCTCTTATTATGACAACTTTGTGGGCAACCTTATTAAGTCAAGTTTTTAGCGCTCCAACTTTGTCATTCTGACGGAGGAAGAATCTTTGTTTGTTGCTCTACTTTGTTAAGATTGCTTTGCTTATTCGGGTAAATCCTCGAGTCTTCCTTCGTCAGTGTGGTAAATATTAGTGAAGGTAGCATAGATAAACTCCTTTCGTAAAATAAATATTAGTGAAGTTAGCATAGATAAACTACTTGAATATGACAATAATGATAAGTAACATTAATAAATTGCTTTATTATTACAAAGTTGTAAGAAATTCTAAAACAAATAAGTCCTTCAAGCTAGCTTGAAGGACTTATTTAATTATACTGATTATACCGTTTTTCACTCGAGTAAAAAACTAATAATCGTTTGCTTAGTTAACTTTAAATACTACTCTTCTAACTAACTGTCTTGCTAAAGTAGATTCTTTTGGAACAGAATTATCTTCTCCTTTGACCACTACCTTTAATCTTGAGGCACTAATACCTGATCTTTCAATCATTTCGGCAACGTTTTTAGCTCTTCTTTCAGATAAACGCATGTTATAATCAAAGTTTCCTAATTCATCAGCATACCCTATTACCTCTACATTAGCTTCTGGATTACTATTTAGATATTTAATCAAGAAATTGATCGCAGATATGGTTCCAGTTGAAATAGTACTTTTATCAAAATCAAAAAACACATTTACATATTGTGAGTTTATCATCGCTAGTGCTTCAGCATTACTATAATTTTGATCACCTTCAAAATTATTATTAACAACGTTAGCATTATTAACCTTCCCGTTTAAGTAGTTTTCCCATATATCAGGGAAACCGTCTTTATTACCGTCACTAAGTTGTGACTCTAGTTTATTGATGCGCGCTAATAACTCATCTGTTTTTTCCACTTTATTTTCCCAGTACCAGTCAGCATGTTTTTCTTTGGATCCTAAATATAATGTTAAACCTACAGCAGCAGAATGTACTGTACCTGTTCTATTTTGAGTAAGATTAACGGTAGATGTTCCATCAATAGTCACATGATGAGAAAAATTCTTGTTTAAAGTATAGTTCACGTTAAACGCTAAACGATCAGATGCTTTTATCAATAATCTCGCACCACTTACAACACTGTAAATATTATCAAAATTAGCATTACTGCCAGATGTGTTAGCAGCATTAGCTTTTGTAACATTACTATCTAAAAAGGCTAAACCCGGACCAAAATGCAATTGTAACCCAAAAGTATTAGTAAACTCTTCCCAGTTGAGTGCACGGTGCACATTTAAGACTCCTTGCAAACTAGTAGTGTACATTCTATTAGTAAACGGAAGACTTCTACTTTGGGCAGCAAATTTCTCATATCCAAAATCTAACATCAAACCAAATTTGGTGTTAAACATTTTTCGTACATTAAAATCAATGTGGTTAAAATTAGGATTCTTGAAATAATTAGTGTTAGCAGAAGAAAACCCAGTAGAAAAAGGACCCACAGGCACATTTACACCACCGTTCAGGTTTACAGACCAGCGGTTGTAGTTTTTTTCTTTTTCTCTAGGATTGGTATTGTCCCTCGTTAAGAGCATTTGGTTTTCCTGACGAATCTCTTGTCCTGCGGCAGTTATTGCGCTTAACCCAACTAGACAAAGGGTAATTATTTTTTTCATATTTAGATTTTCTTTATTACTTATTATTTTGACAGCATATTTGAGCAAATATAACTACTTTTAGATTAGGTAAAATCAATATTAAGCAAATAGCTTAAGATATTCTCATAAAAATGTTATTATCTACGATAATAACATTAATCTATTAAAAAAAAACTTAAGCTATTGATCTTTATAATTTATTAATTATTATACAGTTTGTTTCTTTCTGATAAAGTAGATTGCAACGCCTACAGCGGTCAACAATAAAGGTATTTCTAAACCAGCTATAGGAGCCTCAGCAGGTGTAGAAGCCGCATCACCTCCACCGTCATTTCCAAAACCTGGCTCGTCTCCATCGTCTTGCGCGAAAGATACAAATGAAAGAGTAAGCATCACGACTATTAAAAGTTTCTTTGTCATAATATATATTATTTAGTTAATTATTAATTTTTTAGTTGATACAGTGTTATTACTTAAGTTACGAAGTTGTAAAAAGTAAATACCACTTGCCATCTTATTTTTAAATTTTAGTTTGCCCACATTACCAGATTTTTCTAATTGACTTGTTTGTAAATTTTGCCCCAAAACATTGATAATGGCGTATTCAAAATTATCAGTTTGTACCTCATTATTGAATGTAATAGTTACACCTTCTGCGCCATTCACAGGATTAGGATAAACGAGAATATTCGCAGAATCAAAATCAGGATTATTTAACGTAGAATTCTGAAAAACAATTTTGAAACGAACTCCAGTACTTTCTGGTGCAGCTGTTACGCTAAATTTATATTCAAATCTACTTCCATCTAATGGCAAGGCTGTGCTTGTCTTTAAAAAAGAATCTTGTAAGTACGCTTGTCCATTGTATCCGAAATCTTGAGTATATAGTTCTAGTTTGTAGTTACTTCCTTGAGCCATTTGAGACAATTTAATATCTAGGAAATCACCCTCAACAATCGATGCTCTGTGCTCGCTGCTAAAAGATTTATTATCTGTGTAAAACGCGATCATCTCATTTGGATTTCCAAATTTACTTACATCTTTATTTGTAACGGTGTTATCACCAGCAGCATAAAACCCAGCTACAGCCCCATCAGTAGGTAACCATTTTGGCATTAGAGCTTCACTTTCCTTCGCATTAAGATCCGTAATCTCTTTCAACAAAACAATACGAAAACGCTCGGAAGAAACCAGATTCTTTTTTTGTGCTGAAGTCCTAGCAATAGGATCCATAGAAGATGTTGTAGTTTTATGATCTTCTTTTACAGTTAAAGATGATCCCTCATCATCTGCCCTAACAAAAAAGGCCTGGCCAGATTGAATATCTGTTCCCTCTGCATACCCGCTGCCGTCAATACTATATCCGTTACTCTCGTCCCAACTTATAAAACCACCAAACTCACTTGCTTGTGGATCGATCAACCATATTTTTTTACTAATTCCAACATTCGTGGCGTCCTGTAACATAGATTTAAAGTCAATCGCACTTGCATAAGGATTTCCTAAAAAATAATAACCCGTTGCTTTAATACCATGATGTACGATGTCTCCTGTTAGCAGTGTACCGCTAGAACTTAATGTAGTTATACTCGATTCTCCTATGCCATCCCCACTACCATTTGTTCCAAAACCATATGCATGCGGCGCAAAAACATAAAACGCTTTATTAATAGTGTTAGAAAACAATGACTCCGTTTTAGTATCAGTAATATACCTAATTCGATTAAGGGTATTGTTCCATGATCTCATACTGTGGGCTGATTCTCTAATAAAAGACAGTCCATTTACAGCAGGATTACCGTTAGGTCCCCAAATATCAATTCCGGTATTTGGAGCTGTCACACCATTATTTTGCCAATTATAAAAAACTGAATTAGTAGTAACATCTGACCCTTTTACTGGAGCTGTTACTAAACGCCATTTTCTTGATGAGTTAGACAAGTAACGCTGTACATTTATGACGCCCGTAATAGTAGCTGTGGCAGGAACTTTATCTACATACGCTGTTTTGCCAAAAGTAGAAATTAACGTTACAACTCGGTCTCCAACATTAATCGCTCCCGTTCCAAGTACTTTAAATCTTTCGGTTACATTAATTTTCCCTGAACCACTTAAAAAGCCCGGATTTCTGAAAGTAAGCCACTCTGGATCTGAAATTGTTGTAATTTCTACCCCATTTGATGTGTTTATAGTCATTTCTTTAAGCTTTCCTAATACTTGCGTTAACTCTTTCCCAGAAACTATTTTACTAGTATTTTCAGAATATTCTACATTATACTTACCTTCAGGAACATTTGGACTCTCAGTAACTCCGCCCCCTGATCTTACTATTGTAGATTTGTCAGCTAAAGTGTATGGACCATCTACTGATCCTTTATTCAATGATAATTTACCACTACCCCCAATAGTAAAGCCCAACTGATAAAAAATTGTGGCAGTTGGAATAGTTTTAAAAGTGTAGTCTCCATCAATTGTTAGATTTTTGTAGGTTGTTGGATAAATTTCAATTCCATTTGCAGAATTAATATTAGTGGATGGTGAATAAACAACAGTACCGCTGCTAAAAACCAAACTGATTTGACCTGCATTTGCTTGACCACCAAAAGTACTTTTGACAGGAACTCCATTTTTAAGAGTTAACGTCGCACTGCCACCAGTTGTATATTTTGTGAAAAATCCTTGATCTTCTACGTAACTACTCAAAGACCCATTCACCTCAACACTACCAGAAGTGTGCTCGACCAAACTAACATTAACATTTTTATTTGGCTTTACGCTTGTGTACATAAGCAAATCAGAAGTGACTATTACCATTACCTTTACACTATTTATAATTAATTTTGTCTCTAATTCCGCTGTTGATATAATTGCCGTACCTACTTTTAGTCCACCACCAATCGTTAAAGTACCAGTGGTTGTGGTGCCTGTGGTTAAGATACTTGTCGTATTTTTCAATGTAGTACTTGATTCTATGGTTAGATCATTAGTAACCGTTAGCGAAGCACTTGCTACCGAAAAATTTATTTTCGGAGCCTGAGTCGTAGTACCCGCCGTTGTTACTCTTGTTGTTAAAGACTTACAAGTTGCAGCGGTAATGTTTATGTTTACCTGATGAGATCCTAAAATAACCACATTATCATTAACACCAGGAAAGGTATTAGCACCACCTGTTCCAGTTTTAGTCCAAGTGCCAGTTGCATTCCACAATCCAGTAGCTTTACTGGTAAAGGTGGCCTGTGCGGAGACATAATACGCACTTAAAAGCAGAAACGCCGTCAGTGCAAAAGTAAATTTTTTCATATATTGCTGTAATTTATAATTAATAACGTTGCAAAACTATTTCTTTTTATTTGGGAAAACAAATTAAAAAGCGCATTTTAACCGTTTTATTTGCTTTTTACAGACTATTTATTTCTAGTTTTTTTCTAAGTCTTTATTCAGTAATTAAGCTTTTACAAAATTTAAATATTCTAACCACAAATTTGTACATTCTATATTTGATTTTAAAGTGACACTAAATTTATCTTAGCTAGTAATACGGTTATTATTTTAATTGCAGTTGTGCTAATGGGTTTTGAGTAAAAAACGATTATTTTTACTAGCTACAGTAGTTAATGCTTGTATTGTCTCCATACAGTTTTTTAATCCACTCCTGTAAATTATAATGTAACTATGATAAGGATGTTCAGTTTGTGTAAATTAAACAAAGGCTATCATATTGATGCGCTACTAGCAAGCATTTTTAAATTGTTACATTAATTATAACTTTAAAAATTGAGCAAGTAGTACCTTTTTCTGCAGTATATCATCTAAATTAACATTCCATTATTTTAGACTTTTATTTTTAATAGGTGTACTACTTTACATTAGTTACCATAGCAACTTTTATTTAACTTTTATTTACTTTTCTATTTCTTTCATGTTATCTATTTTCTTGTGTGCTAAGAAACCTGTAATGTCTTCAAAATGCTCCACTACCCTTTTATTTCCAAATTCAAAAACCTTTGTTGCTAATCCATCAAGGAAATCCCTGTCGTGAGAAACTAAAATTAAAGTCCCATCAAAATCGCGTAAGGCATCTTTGATAATATCCTTAGTTTTCATATCCAAGTGATTTGATGGTTCATCGAGGATTAATAAGTTTACGGGCTCTAGCAATAATTTAATCATCGCCAATCGCGTTTTTTCTCCTCCTGAAAGTACTTTTACTTTCTTAGTTACGTCATCGCCATGAAACATAAAAGCACCTAAAATGTCTTTAATCTTTGTTCGCACATCGCCCACAGCAATATCATCAATCGTTTCAAAAATTGTAGCGTTTTCATTTAATAATGACGCCTGATTCTGTGCAAAATAGCCTATTTGAGCATTATGACCTATTTCAAGACTACCACCATTTATTTCAATTTGCTTCATGATGGCTTTTATCATCGTTGATTTTCCTTCGCCATTTTTACCTACAAAAGCTACTTTTTCTCCTCTTTCAATGACAATGTTTGCCTCTTTAAAAACCACATGATCGCCATACGATTTCGATAAATCTTTAACAATTACAGGATATTGTCCTGAACGAACGGCAGCAGGGAATTTAAGTTTTAATGCCGAAGTATCCACTTCATCTACTTGAACAATAACCAGTTTTTCTAACATTTTAACCCGCGATTGTACGGCATCCGTTTTTGAAAAAGTCCCTTTAAATCGGTCTATAAAAGTTCTATTGTCAGCAATCATGCGTTGTTGTTCGTCATACGCTTTTTGCTGATGCATTCTACGGTCTTTTCGCAACTCTAAATAGTGAGTATATTTAGCTTTATAATCGTAAATGCGCCCCATTGTTACTTCGATTGTTCTATTTGTAATATTGTCTACAAAAGTTTTATCATGCGAAATCACCACAACAGCCTTAGCAGAGGTAATCAAGAAATCTTCTAACCACTGAATACTTTCTATATCCATGTGATTAGTGGGCTCATCTAGCAATATTAAATCAGGTTTTTGTAGTAAGATTTTCGCAAGTTCAATACGCATTCTCCAGCCACCTGAAAACTCTGAGGTTTGTCTGGTAAAATCCTCTCGTACAAATCCCAATCCAATAAGGATTTTTTCTACTTCAGCTTCATAATTCACTTCCTCTATGGCATAGAATTTTTCGCTTAAATCAGAAACTCTTTCAATTAATTTCATGTATGCATCACTCTCATAATCGGTGCGGATGGTCAATTGTTCGTTGATTTGGTCAATTTCTACTTTCATCGAAAAAATTTCACCAAAAGCTTTAGACGTTTCTTCCATAACCGTTGCACCATCAGTAGTCAATAAATGTTGAGGCAAATAAGCTATAATGGCATCTTTTGGCGCTGAAATATTTCCAGTTGATGGTTTAGATTGTCCAGCAATTATTTTTAACAGCGTCGATTTTCCTGCCCCATTTTTGCCCATTAAGGCAATTTTATCGTTCTCATTTATCGCAAAAGAAACATCACTAAAAAGTGTTGTGCCACCAAACTGTACTGAAATATCGTTAACTGTAATCATTATTCTACTGTTTTATTACGCGATTATCTCAATTAGAAAAGCGCTTATTTTTAAAAGTGCAAATATAGTTTAATAAAAGCTTGTGATAAATGAATAGTTGAGTGGAATTTGAGATTTTTTAATAGCATATTAATAGCTAATTTTATGTTGTGATGGCTGTTTAAACCATCAAGAAAAATTAAACTTATGAATTATTTTTTTTTGATACGAATTTCACCGAGGCTTGTGAATTTTATATTATACTGTCATGTGTATTTAAACCATTAAGGAAATGAAGAGAAATTAACTTTAAAGTTTATGTAAGAAATGAGAATACTTTACTGTGTCCTATTGTCACGCTGAGTGTTTTGATCAGCTCAAGAAAAGCTTGAGTCAAAGCGTCTAATCTTGCAAGGCTTCGAACTGGCTCAAGATGACCAGCAATAAGATATAGTGACCACTAGGGATATAATAAACCTATAATTTTTAATATGAAATGGCGACCGTTAATTGTTCCTGTAACTTAGTTATTTGAACTGATTCTTATTTGCTTCAATAGACAGAGGTGATTTTTAAATAAAAAATGTCAAATTATGTAATATATTTTCAAAATTATATAACAGTAAAGCAATTATTTATTATTTTTATAGTTAGATATAACAAGTAAAGATTTCTTTATTTAGATCGTACAATCTTTCTTAAAATATAGCGGTTTGATATAAAATTTATATTTACGGCAAGTATCACAGCAGTGAGATTGATTAATGATAAAAAAGTTCTGACCACACACCTTGATTATTTTTCTGTTTTTGAAAAGATCAAGATCAATTAAAAATTTTCTTCACACGATTCGGCTTTTAAATTTTAAAATGTAGTCTATGAAAAAGATGCTTACGCTATCATTGACATTTGCTTTTCACTTCTTAGCCGCTCAAGGCACTGATGATATTGTGAAAAAAGCCAGTGAAATTGGCACTAAATGGGGAGATAAGGCAAAAAACCGAGATATTATTACGCTAATTGATTTTTCAAAATCAATTGATGAAGCCAGACTTTATGTAGTGGACGTAAAAAACAATAAAATTCTTTTAAGCAGTAATGTGGATCACGGTTTAGGTTCAGGTACTGGTGAAAGACCACAGTCATTTAGCAATATAGTAGGGAGTAACGCTAGCTCATTAGGTTGTTATGTTACTATGCAAACCTACAATGGCACTTGGGGTTATTCATTAAGACTTAATGGTTTAGAAGACGATAAAAACTCAAACGCTCTTAAGAGAAATATAGTGGTACATTCCTCCCGCAAAATGTTTAGCAAATTTAGTTTAGGATGCTTTTCAGTTCCTGATAAAAATGCCACGTTATTAATTGACTTAATTAAAAATGGCTCTCTTATATATGCGTATCAATAATTAAACTACTTAATAATCGATTATAATTATAAATAATGCGATGATCATTTTAATAAAAAAGCTTAATAAAATAGCCTTTAAATCTATTTTATCAAGCTTTTTTAATGACATAACTTATATAAGTACTATTTATTTTTATTTATTGTGCTCCAAATATGCGCATTATTTACTCCAATATCTTCAGGATTGAATTGAGGGTCAGGTCCTAACTTTTTCTGCTTTTCATAATCTTTTAAGGCGGCTAAAGCTGGTTTTTGAAGTAAAATAATAGCAATAATATTAAACCAAGCCATTAATCCAACACCAATATCTCCAATATCCCAAGCTAATTTAGCTTGATTAACGGATCCATACATAATCACTAGCATCATTATCACCTTTAAAACATAATTGAATATAGGTGATTCTATCTTTCTAGTTAAATATGCAATATTAGTTTCGGCAATATAATAATAAGCCAGAATTGTTGTAAAAGCAAAGAAAAATAAGGCTATTGCAACAAAATAGGAACCAAACCCAGGAAAGACACTATCCATTGCACTTTGTGTAAATCCCGGACCAACCGCTATATTTTGAGCACCTGAATATAAAAATTCAGTTGCACCATTACTGCCAAAAGCAGGATTATAGACATTGTATTTTCCAGTAATAAGCAACATAAATCCTGTTGCAGAACACACTAACAAAGTATCAATATACACTGAGAAAGATTGTACTAATCCTTGTTTTACTGGATGAGAAACATTAGCAGCAGCAGCAATGTGAGGAGCTGTTCCCTGCCCTGCTTCATTAGAATAAATTCCTCGTTTGACACCCCATTGGATGGCTAAACCAAATACGGCACCAAAACCAGCATCCATATTAAAAGCACTTTTAAAAACCAATGCAATCACATCAGGCAGCTGATGTATATCTATAACAATTATAACTACCGCAATAAGCATATACCCAATAGCCATAAATGGAACTATGTATTCAGTGAATTTTGCAATTCTTTTGACACCACCAAAAACGATAGCTGCAAAAATTAAAACAACACCTAAACCAGTTATCCACGTATCTAATTGAAAGGCATTTTTGATCCCGTCAGCAACTGAATTAGCTTGCACACCAGGTAATAAAACACCTGCTGAAATAACAGAAACTACTGCAAATAAAACAGCAAACCACTTTACCCCAAGTCCGCGTTCTATATAAAAGGCGGGACCACCACGAAACTGTCCTTGATGTTTCTCTTTATAAATTTGCGCTAAGGTGGCTTCTATAAAAGCCGTGCTCGCACCGAGAAAAGCAACTAACCACATCCAAAACATAGCTCCAGGACCACCAAAAGCAATTGCTGTAGCCACTCCAGCAATATTTCCGGTTCCCACTCTACCGGCTAATGACATTGATAGAGCTTGAAATGAAGAAACGCCAGATTCCGTACTTTTGCCATCAAATAACAAGCGGAACATTTCTCTAAAATGACGTACTTGTAAAAAACGCGTTCGTAATGAAAAATATAGTCCCGTGCCTAAGCACAATACAATTAAAGCGTTACTCCAAATAATACCATTTATCAATCCTACAAAATCTTCCATTTATTACTTTATTACTAATTATCATAAAAGCAACGAAATCGCTATTTCATTACTAATTTTCGATAAAACTAAAACATAGAAATAAAAAAAACTAACTAATGGTATTATAAAATTCAATTAAAACAGTAATAAGCTAAAAATCAACAATTAATAACAGGACTATTTATTCAATAAACAATCTAATTTTAACAGATAAATTTCATTTATAGTAATTATAGTGAAAATTGCTACCCTTGCAGAATTATTCAATTTTAAATAATTAGGTGTTATTTTATTTAGGCTAATTTTCAAATAGCAAGATGACATTCTTGCTTTTATAGTAAATTCATAAATACTTCCTTCTCCAATTGAAAAGTGAAGTCATAAAAAAACTGCCTATTGTAACAATAAGGCAGTTTAAAATTTTTGTTTTGGTAAACTAAACTATTCTTTTCTCCATTTTTTACTTTCTTCAAAAACGTGTTCTAGTATTGCTTCCTCTTTTTCATCAAAATCTATTTCTCTACGACTCATCACTAATCTTGCAGTTTCAAATGCTTTTTTAGTAATATAGGTTGTAAAACCAGCGGCGCCACCCCAAGAGAAACTTGGAATAAAATTACGCGGGAAACCTGTTCCAAAAATATTAGCGCTTACTCCTATTACGGTACCTGTATTAAACATAGTGTTAATACCACATTTACTATGATCACCCATCATTAAACCACAAAACTGTAGACCTGTTTTGGTAAAACCTTCCGTTTCATAATTCCACAATTTCACTTCCTCGTAGTTATTTTTTAGATTTGAATTATTAGTATCCGCACCCATATTACACCATTCACCAATAACAGAATCTCCTAAATATCCTTCATGTCCTTTATTAGAATGTGCAAAGAGAACAGCATTTTTTACTTCCCCACCAATGCGCGAATAAGGACCTACGGTAGTTGCGCCATAAACTTTTGACCCCATCTTTACAGATGCATTGTCGCATAAAGCAAAAGGACCACGAATCATCGAGCCCTCCATAATTTCAGAATCCTTACCTATATATATAGGTCCTGTTGAAGCATTAAGCGTTACAAACTCTAATTTAGCACCTTCTTCAATAAATATATTCTCTGGAGCAATCACATTCACACTTCTAGGGATAGATTGTGATTTTCGGTCTTCAGTTAAATATTTAAAGTCCTCTTGAATAGCTAAATTATTTTTAGAAAAGATATCCCAAGTATTTTTGATGGTAATACAATCGTCTTGATATTCAATGATTTCATAAGTATCAAAATCTACCTCATGCTGCTCATCATTAGTATAAAAAGCAATGATATCATCTCCTTTAAAAATGGCTTGATTTGGTTCAAGATTGCTAACCATTTCTGTTAATACATCATTAGGGAGAAAGGAGGCATTTATCATCACGTTTTGTTCTAATTCTACCATCGGATATTTCTCTGACAAATATTCCTCCGTTAAAGTAGTTGTTGTAGAACCTAAACGCAATTCCCATTTTTGTCTTATAGTCATAATACCAACTAAGATATCAGCAACAGGTCGTGTAAAAGTAAACGGTAATAATGCATTACGTGATGGACCATCAAAAAGGATATAATTCATAAAAAGTAAATATTTATTGTTTTTTTTACTGTATTAATTTATTTATTAAAAATTCAATTATTATTGTGCAAAAATAGATTTGCTTTTGTAAAATATCTAATACTATAAATTCAAAATTAGAACCAAAAAAGCCACGTTATCTAACGTGGCTTAACTTATATATAAAACAAGCTAAAATTATTTAGCGTGTTTAGCGTATTTAGTTTTAAATTTATCAATACGTCCTGCAGTATCAATAAGTTTAGATTTCCCTGTATAAAAAGGGTGAGAAGTTCTAGAGATCTCCATTTTTACAACTGGATATTCAACACCATCATGAGTGATTGTTTCTTTAGTTTCGGCAGTAGATTTAGTAATAAAAACTTCGTCATTTGACATGTCCTTAAATGCAACTAATCTGTAATTTTCTGGGTGAATTCCTTGTTTCATCTTGTTAATCTTTTTTTATTTTTGTGATTATCACTTATTTTGAAGCTTTTCCTATAACAGAAAAGGTATAAATAAATAATAACTTTTTGTTTTACACTATTATTTTGAGTGTGCAAATTTACAATTATTTTTCAATAAACAAATCATTGAGTCATTTTTTTTATACAATTGTAAATATTAAATTTTATACGGCTGTATATTTGGAATTGTTATATTTGTGCTCTAATCTAAAAAACCATAATATGATAAATGAAATTATTAAGAAAAACGGAATTACGTTTGGTGTCTTTATAGGAATTGCCTCTTCTTTAATCACAGCTACTATCTATGCTATTGATCTAAATCTCTTTACTTCTTGGTGGATTGGAATCGTTAGTATTATTATTTATTTAATATTAGGAATAACACTTTTAGCTAAAACTAAAAAAGAAATAAAAACCTTTTTCTCTTTTAAAGATGCATTTACTACATATTTCATTGCAGCATTAGTTGGTATTTTAATTTCAACTTTCTTTAATATATTATTATTCAATGTTATTGATCCTTCAGCAAAGGAAACATTACATGAAATGACTATAAAATTAACTGCAAATATGATGCAAAAGTTTGGAACACCTGCATCGGTTATCAATGAATCAATTGATAAATTAAAAGAAACCAACCCTTATTCGGCAATTGAATTATTAAAAGGTTCTGTTTACAGTATTGTGTTCAGTTCTATCTTTGGATTAATATTGGCCGCGTTTTTTAAAAGTAAATCCACACAAGAATAAAAATTAATGAATTTATCAGTCCTTATACCGCTTCTTAACGAAGGCGAATCGCTTAAAGAATTGTACTCTTGGCTTATCAAAGTAATGCAAGAGCACAATTATACTTATGAGATAATTTTTCTTGACGATGGCAGCACTGATGATTCATGGTCTATCATTGAGGGATTTTCGCAAGAAAACGCTAGTGTGAAAGGGATTCGTTTCATGAAAAACTTTGGAAAATCGCAAGCTTTGCATGCTGGTTTTGCTAAAGCTCAAGGTGATGTAATTATTACTATGGATGCTGATTTACAAGACAGTCCAGAGGAAATTCCGGGATTGTATGAAATGATTGTCAACGGCAAATATGATTTAGTTTCCGGATGGAAAAAGAAGCGATACGATTCTGTGGTAGCTAAAAATTTACCATCTAAATTATTCAATTGGGCAGCTCGAAAAACATCGGGAGTGGAATTGAATGACTTTAATTGTGGACTGAAAGCTTACAAAAATATTGTTGTAAAAAATATTGAAGTTTCAGGAGAAATGCACCGCTATATTCCGGTTTTGGCTAAAAATGCTGGTTTTGGAAAAATTGGTGAAAAAGTGGTTCAACATCAAGCTAGAAAATATGGCGAAACTAAATTTGGGATGGAGCGTTTTATCAACGGATTTCTGGATTTAATTACGATCTGGTTTCTATCGCGTTTTGGAAAACGTCCCATGCACTTGTTTGGTGCCATAGGATCTTTGATGTTTATTATTGGTTTTATTGTAGCAGCATTTATTGGAATTTCAAAATTATACCACATGTATAACGACATGAGATATAGCTTAGTGACTAACAATCCTTGGTTTTATATTGCGTTAACATCAATGATTTTGGGAACACAATTGTTTTTAGCTGGATTTCTAGGCGAAATAATTTTACGTACCAAGAATAATGAGGAACGGTATAAAGTGGCTTCCGAAGTTAATTTTATATAATTAAAACTTCTTGTTGAAAGAATATGGATATATAAAAAGCTATATATGGAAATTGAAATTATCAAAAATAAAATCTTTGAAATTCGCGGCTGTAAAGTCATGCTTGATTTTGATTTAGCGGCTTTGTATCTTGTAGATAATAAAAGACTTAAAGCTTCTGTAAGAAGAAATATAAGTCATTTACCAGAAGATTTTATGTTTGAGCTTACAAAAATTGAGTTTGATAACTTGAGGACTAAATTTTCGTCCTCAAGTTATGGAGGTGTAAGATACATGCCATTTGCTTTTACAGAACATGGAATTGCAATGCTTTCTAGTGTTTTGAATAGTGAAAAAGCAATAGAAGTCAACATTTCAATTATTAGAGCGTTTGTAACTTTCAGACAGTTCTCATTAACGTATAGCGAATTAAAAGATAGAATTTTAGCCATAGAAAATCAGTTTCCAGATATCTATAAAGCGTTAAATTATTTAGTTGATAAAGACAGCAACACTAAAAAACACATAGAGAGAAACAAAATAGGATATAAAAAATAAAGTTCTGAATTATCTATCTAGCCCGGATAGTAGTGAAAATCCTTTTATGCTGGGGTTCAGCATAAAAGATTGTAACGAATAGCCGGATTAGCTCCTAAACTTTAAACTAAAAAAAAATATAAAATGGAAATCAAACAAAACATTTTAGACGCATTAAATGAATGGCTTACGCCAACATTTGACAACGAAACTCAAGAAGCGGTAAAAGAACTAATGACAACTTCTCCAGTAGAACTAGTAGAAAGTTTTTACAAGAATTTAGAGTTCGGAACTGGCGGAATGCGCGGTGTTATGGGCGTTGGTAATAATCGTATTAATAAATACACGCTTGGAAAAAGCACACAAGGTCTTTCTAATTACATGCATAAAGTTTTTCCAAATAAAGATTTGAAAGTTGCAATTGCTTATGATTGCCGACACAACAGTAAATCGCTGGCAAAAGTTGTTGCTGATGTTTTTACTGCCAATGGAATTTCTGTTTATTTATTTTCAGATTTACGTCCTACCCCGGAATTGTCATTTGCAGTAAGACATTTGGGATGTCAAGCTGGAATCGTTCTTACAGCATCACATAATCCACCGGAGTACAATGGTTACAAAGTGTACTGGGAAGATGGCGGACAAATAGTGCCTCCAGAAGATGAAGCCATTATCAACACTATTGAAAATTTGAATTACAGTGAAATCAACTTTGCAGCTAATGATGATTTGATTCATTATATTGATGTCGAAGTTGATAAAGCATTTATCAAATCGTCAATTGAAAATGCAAGTTTTAATACACCGGCTGCAGCCAAAGAAAATTTAAATATTGTTTTTACCTCATTACACGGAACTTCTATCACTTTAGTTCCTGACACTTTATCGCAAGCTGGATATACTAACGTGAATATTGTTCCAGAGCAAGCAGTTCCAAATGGTGATTTCCCAACGGTAAAATCTCCGAATCCAGAGGAGCCAGAAGCGTTAGCAATGGCAACTGCATTAGCTGATAAATTGCACGCTGATATTGTGATAGGAACTGATCCTGATTGTGATCGTTTAGGTGTTGCTGTTCGAAATAACGAAGGGCAAATGACCTTGCTAAATGGCAATCAAACGATGATCTTAATGACTGCTTTTTTATTAGAACAATGGAAAAAAGCAGATAAAATTACTGGAAAACAGTTTATAGGATCCACTATCGTCTCTACACCCATGATGATGGAATTAGCAACAAACTATGGCGTAGAATGCAAAGTGGGATTGACTGGTTTTAAATGGATTGCTAAAATGATTAAGGATTTTCCAGCATTAGAATTTATAGGAGGAGGTGAAGAAAGCTTTGGCTTTATGGTGGGTGATGCTGTTCGTGATAAGGATGCGGTTGCAGCAACTCTATTGATATGTGAAATGGCGGCTCAAGCCAAAGCAAAAGGAAGTTCGATTTACAAAGAACTGTTGAAATTGTATGTTGACAACGGTTTTTACAAAGAGCATTTGGTTTCGTTGACCAAAAAAGGAATCGACGGGTTGCTGGAAATTAGTCAAATGATGATTGACATGAGAGAAAATCCATTGAAAGAAATTAACGGACAAAGAGTGATTATACTTGAAGATTATCAATCATCAACCGCTAAGAATTTATTAACTGACGAAATAACAACAATGGATATTCCTAAATCAAATGTATTGATTTATTACACTGAGGATGGTTCCAAAATTTGCGCAAGACCAAGCGGAACTGAACCAAAAATTAAATTTTATATAAGTGTAAACACTGAATTAGAAGATGTGCAAGATTTTAATGAAGTCGAAAGTATTTTAGATAACAAAATAAAAAATATCATTGCAGCGATGCAATTGAACTAAATTTATAACTAGAAAAATTGGATACAAATGATGCTTTAAAACTATTAAAATCATTAATTGGTTTAATGAATCAAATGCGTCATTAAGTAGCCAAAATTGTCAATCAAGAACTAACTTTATTGTATTAAATATTGAAAAAACGATCAACTATAATTTTTGAATAATGATAGAGCCGATTATGGGATGAAATTAATTCCCATACTAAGTATAGAATATAATGAAAAATTTGGAGTGGGTTTTAATAGAAGAAATTTACAAAGCTTTATCAAATTATATAATGTAATAAGAGATCTTGTAATTGTTCAGACAGAGTTTGCACAATTGAGTTGGTCGCTTAATACAAATATCATCTATATCAACAACACTTCTTAAAGAGAGTTTCAAAAGCAAATGACTTTTTAAAAAAATAATTCATAGTTATCAATAATGACGCTGCAAAATATTTTACGCTGTTATTTGAAAAAAAATATTATTAGGAAAAGCTATAGCCATAGCAGAACACAACAATAAAAAATAAATGAGCAATCTCAAGAAATTAATACCTTATACAAAACCATATAAATCGCACATCGTTTGGAATGTGATTTACAACATTTTATACGCCTTATTTAGCACTATTTCAATGCTTACCTTACTGCCAGTAATGAATGTGCTTTTTGGAAAAACTAAGACAGTACTTATAAAACCAATTTTCACAGGAATAGGAAATATAAAAGAGTTTGGAATAGATTATATGCATTTCCAAATTTCTACGATGACAAAAGGAAATAGCATTGAAGTTGCGTTACTATTTGTAGTAATACTAATAATGACAACATTTTTCTTCAAAAACTTGTTCAATTATTTGGCCTCTTATCATATTATGCACCTTAAAAACGGTGTGTTAAAAGATTTACGTAATTCGATGTATAAAAAAATCGTTGAATTACCTATTTCTTATTACTCAGAAAAACGAAAAGGCGATATTATGGCGCGAATGCTCGGCGATGTCAATGAAGTGCAGAACTCTTTTTTCTCCATTTTAGAATTGGTTGTAAAAGAACCTTTAACGATAATTTTTGCTTTAGTGACAATGTTTATACTTAGCACAAAACTTACTTTATTCGTTTTAATTTTTTTACCAATATCTGGATATATTATATCCAAATTAGCAAAAAACTTGAGAGCACAGTCATTAGAAGCACAACGAGAAAGTGGACTTTTAATTTCTATTGTTGATGAAACTTTGGGCGGATTAAAAGTAATTAAAAGTTACAATGCTGAACCCAATTTTAAAAGCAGATTTAATGATTCCGTTACTCGATTATTAAATTTGTCAAATAGTATAGGAAGTAGAAATAATCTAGCTACGCCGTTGAGTGAATTCTTAGGTGTAGCAACTATCGCAATTTTGCTTTTTTACGGTGGTAATTTGGTTCTAATCGAAAAAACCTTAGACGGATCGACTTTTATAGTGTATTTGACATTAGCATTTAATATTTTGACGCCGGCAAAAGCAATTTCTAAAGCTTCGTATGCCGTAAAAAATGGATTAGCTGCTGCAGAGCGCGTTTTTGAAGTTCTAGAAGTTGAAAACGAGATTACATCCAAAGAAAATGCTACTGAGAAAAATACTTTTGAATCAGATATTACTATAAAGAATATTAATTTTAAATATGAAGATGAAAATGTCTTAAAAAACTTTTCACTAAAAGTCAGTAAAGGTCAAACGATAGCGCTTGTAGGACAATCAGGAAGTGGAAAAAGTACGATTGCTAATTTATTAACTCGTTTTTATGATGTCAATGAAGGAACAATTACCATTGATGGTATCGATATAAAAGACTTGAACTTGCAATCATTACGCGGTTTAATGGGACTTGTTACGCAAGACAGTATTTTATTTAATGATACCATTAAAGCTAATATTTCTTTAGGACAACTTGACGCAACTGACGAAGAAATTATCGAAGCGTTGAAAATTGCGAATGCTTATGAATTTGTACAAGATTTACCAAATGGTATTCACACTAACATTGGCGACAGCGGAAATAAGCTTTCTGGCGGTCAGAAACAACGTTTATCAATAGCAAGAGCAGTTTTGAAAAATCCTCCAATCATGATTTTAGACGAAGCTACCTCAGCATTAGATACTGAGAGTGAAAAATTTGTGCAAGTTGCCTTAGAAAATATGATGCAAAACAGAACTTCCATCGTTATTGCGCACAGGCTTTCCACCATTCAAAAAGCAGATACAATTGTAGTTATGCAAAAAGGAAAAATTGTGGAGCAAGGCAATCACGAAGAATTAATTGCAATGAACGGAGTTTATAATAAATTGGTAAGCTTACAATCTTTGGAATAAAAAAGGAGTTTGGAGCTGTTTACTTATTTTAAAAATTAAAAAATGTACATTAACAATCCAAACATAAAACTTCCTCAGGATCCAAATACTGTAATTTGGAAATATCTTGATTTGTCAAAATTTTTAGATTTACTACTATCGCATAAACTATTCATGTCGCGCTCAGATAAATTTGAGGATCAGTATGAAGGGACTTTTAGCGAACCAACATTTGAGGAAATCAAAAAACTTTCTATAGACAATCCTGATTTTTTAAACCATTACAAAACGCACAGAGAAAAAGTCGCTATTAGTTCTTGGCATATAAATGAGTATGAATCATTTGCGATGTGGCAAATTTTTACACAAAATAGTGAAGGATTAGCTATTCAATCCACTATTGGTCGCTTGCAGCGATCATTACTTCCTGAAACTGATTTTGATCAATACATTGGCGAGGTAAACTACATCGATTACAAAAAAGAGCATATCCCGTTTGATGATCTATTTTTCCCTTTTTTGTTTAAACGAAAGAGTTTTCAATATGAAAGAGAAGTTCGCGTAATCACTGACATTGGTGATAATATTATAGACATTAATGAAGGATTAAAAATTAATGTGGATATAAACGAACTGATCGAAAAGATTTACATTCATCCCAAATCAGAAAACTGGTATAAAAATCTAGTGATTCAATTAGTAAAGCAGTTAGGGTTTACGTTTACAATAGAAAAATCCGACTTAGAGAGTGATATTTTGATTTGATTTGCTAAACTGGCTCGTAACTAACCGCTTCCCATTCTTTTTTTGATAAGTCTATGTAGTAATAATTTACTACATCTTTCTTGTCAAATTCACCATTTTTATTGGTGTCTTCTACTGTTCTATAATACAATCTATTTCTCGATTCAATCAATTTCCAATCGATTAATTCCTGAAAATCAATTGATATTTTAGTGAATTTTTCGCCACTTATTTTACTTAAATACAGTGCTTTTATATCACTAGTGTCCAGTTTTCCATCTTTGTTTGTGTCCATGTCAAACATCGTATAAACCATAATTTGGTTATTCGTTCTTTCAGCAACTTTTTTTAAATAAGTGGCAGTTTGAATTAAAACGGGCTTTTCAGTCAATTTTTTAATAGAATCGGAATCAATTTTTTGAAACCTAATGTTTTGTAAGAAACCAGTAATTTCAAATTCACCGTAATTTGAAATAGTAAAACTCAAATCGTTGACGCTAGAAGAACCATAGCGAGCTTTTATGCCTTTTTCACGAATACTTAAATCAGCAACGGGATGAAGTAAATAATCCGTTCCTTCCATTTGCAGTGGTAAATCAGCAATTTGAATTTGAGAAGAATCTGCTCTAGCAACTAATTTTGCTTTAGCATTTTCGTCGTAAGTTACTTTTGGTTTTTCAACTTCCTCTTTGCAACTCGCTAAAAGTAAAACTGCTATTCCTATGAATGTGAAATGTAATTTTCTCATGATTTAATACTATTAAAATTCAAATATAATCATTTTAAAAAATGAAACCGTACTTCAAAACCGATTAACAAAATTTCCTAAGGTTGAAAAGATTTCTGTTATGTACTCTAAATTAAAAATTACAACTTTGCAGTCAGTTTTATATTAAAAACACGCGTTGTCATATAATTAGGAATTGCGTACTGATTTTTAGAATAGACGTCTCTAACCCAGGTATTCGTTATTGCATTTTGATTATTAAAAAGATTGAAAATTTCTAATCCTATTGCTAATTCCTTAAAATCTTTAAATAATTTAGTATTATTATCTCCTGAGGTGTTATCTATAAAAACTTTTGAAAAACCCACATCCACTCGGCGATAATCATTTAATCTGTTTTGGTATAAATAAGCATCTGCATAGGATGGTGATCCACCAGGTAATCCTGTATTATAAACTAAATTCAAATATAATTTTATACTAGGAATATTAGGCATATAATCTTGAAACAAAAGCGCAAATTTCAATCGCTGATCTGTCGGTCTTGCAATAAAACCTCTGTCATTGCTATTTTCCTCTGTTTTTAAATAACCAAAACTAATCCATGATTCTGTTCCTGGAACAAATTCACCATTTAACCGCAAATCTAAGCCTTGGGCGAAAGCCGTGGCATTATTATTAGCTGCATAACGCAACCGAACATTGTCTATTGTGTACGTATTTACATTGGTAAGCGATTTGTAATAAAGTTCTGAAACGAGTTTAAAAGGTCTAGTCCACATTTTGAAACTAAAATCATTAGCCACTACAAAATGGACTGATTGCTGTGCTTTTGTATTAGGTTGCACTTTTCCCGCAGCATCTCTCAATTCTCTGTAAAATGGAGGTTGGTGATATAATCCGCCTGAAACTCTAAAAATTAGATCTGAATTCCAATCCGGTTTTATTGCAAATTGAACTCTTGGACTAAAAGTAGTTTGGGATTTAGCAATTGTACTAGCGCCTTGAACCTCCCAGTTATGAGCTCGAACACCAGCATTATACCAAACTTCACTCGAACCAATTGTAGATTTTAAACTCCATTGTCCATAGCCTGAAAATCTATTAATCGTATTGAAGTTTGTAGCGCGTATATTTTGATAAGGAATTATAGGGCCATTGTACGGCTTATATGGCTGATCATTAGTAACAAAATCTAAAATAGGTGGATTTAAAGAAAAACCAGCGGAATCAATTACCTCCCATTCTATTACTCTATCTCTTATCGATTCTCTAGTATATTTTATTCCCCATTCTAATTGGCTTTCTTTCCAATCATGAAATCCCTTAATTTCAGTATTTACAATTAAAGCGTCTAAATCATTACGAGCATGATTCAATTGTGAGCCTATTCCTCTAGTATATGATACTTCACCATACGTTTGTGAACCGATACTTGCATCCACTTCACCCAATCTATATTGTGCAAAAATATCAAAATACTCTTGTTCTAAAGTATGAAATACAGAACCTATAAATTTTAAAGTAAAATTATCATTTACATTAAAAGTTGTCTTGATCGCTCCAAAATAAGTATCGTATTTATCCTTTTCCTGACCTTCATAGAAAACGGTAAGTACCATAGGATTATTGATAGTTCCAAAATTAGTTTGGCGCGTTAACGGTTGGTATTGATATTTATTTTGCGAAACATTCCCTAAAAAACTCCACTGCCATCTGGCAGAAGAGTGATAATTAATGTTGGTTTGAATATCAGCAAATGAAGGTGTAAAATTAGTTTGCGTTTCCTGACTATTGACTAAAAGACTATTGTTGCGGTACCTAATTCCTGTAACTGCAGACCATTTTTTATCCCTAGAAACGGCATCAACAGCAACGCTTCCTCCCAGAAAGCTCGCTTCAAGGCTTGCGCCAAATTTTGTAGGTTTTCTATAAGTAATATCTAAAACTGAAGATAGCTTATCGCCAAATTTTGCTTGGAAACCACCTGCAGAAAAATCTACGTTTTGCACCAAATCAGTGTTAGTAAAACTCAGTCCCTCTTGCTGTCCAGAACGAATTAGAAAAGGCCGATACACTTCAATTTCATTGACATAAACAAGATTTTCATCATAGTTTCCGCCACGAACTGCATACTGTGTACTTAGTTCATTATTAGAATTTACGCCAGGTAAGGATTTCAATATATTCTCAATTCCCGCGTTTGCACCAGGAATTTTCCGAATCATTTCGGGCTCTATCACTGTAACACCTTGAATTACTTTTCGGTTTTTACTAGAAACAATAACTTCTCCCATTTGCTCTTCGCGATCATTCATTACAGGATTGAACTCTCTTTGCTCATTAGCATAGAAAGTAAAACTCATTGTGATTTTTTTTAACGAAACATGCGTAAAAACAATGTTTACCTTCTCGTTAGCTGGGATTTTTAAATCGTAAAAACCATTGCTATTAGAACGCGAAGTGACGTTAAGACAAGAAATATTTACGTTTTCTACAGGTTGATTATTTTTATCTAAAATTATTCCTCTAATTCTGGCGCTTTGAGCCGAAATAGTTAGACTACATATAAAAAAGAAGATTACCGGTACTAAAAAATTTGCGTTCAAAGGTCTTAACATTTATTTTTTTTGATTTCTAAAAAATTTAGTTTCAAAAGTAGTTGAATTGCCTACATTATCAATAACATCAACTTTTAAATCATTAGCACCATCAAAAACAATCCCGTCGTCAAAGAAATGCGTTAATTTTCTAGTTTTATTATCGTACTCCATTAAAATCCACTTCCCGTTCAAATACCCATTATAAGATTTTATGCCAGACAAGTCGTCATATATAGAGAGCTCAATTGTTTTTTGACTACTAATCCATTTTCCTTCTATGGGCTTAGCGATACTTATTTTTGGAGCCACTGTGTCACTTATTAAAGCATACTTTCCAAGAATTCTAACTTTTGTATTAAAAATGTTCCCTTTTCGATAAGTTGAATTGTATGCTAATTTTTTTCCGTCAATTCTTCCAATAAACATTTTCTCTTTTTGGGCTTCAGTTGCTATAGAATCTTCAATAGATATTGTAAAGTTAGTATGCGCTGGAACTGTGTCCTCATGTAGGATCAACGTATTGTTGTCTACAGCAAAATTAAATTCAAAATCATCGTAAAAAGTACCTGCTGGAAAAAAAACAGACATATTTTTTAACGCAAAATTGCTGTCTTTATTTGCTTTTATAAAATAATTCGATTCCAAAGGTTCTTTACTAATTGTAGTTGGCGAAACATCATATTGAATAGGAATAGAAATCACCTTGGTATTTCCAAAAAAGTCTGAAACTTCAATGCGATAAGCAGCATTTAAATTAGGTAAAACTTGCAGAACACCTTTATTATCAGCTGCTTTTATAATACTTAAATTGTAGGGATTTTTCATAAATAGTTTCTGAACTCTCTGTTGCATCTTTTTATACCTTGAGTAATCCACTAATGCATTGATATAACGCATTTCATCAAACGAATATGTATTAAATGTATAACCAAAATTAGGTTGACCATTGTAAAATGACTGTATTTTGTAGACTCCATTATTATTAAACGATACATCATCAGTATCGAAAGTAGAGATCCCAAAACCTATTGATCCATTAGCAGAAACTTTGTCTGCAATGTAGGTTCCATCTTTTTGAAGCGCGAGATTAAGTAATACAGGACGTTGCGCACGATTTACAGTTGTTTTTGAATCAACTGGATATACATAAACGCTAGAAATCGTAGGCTTTTTAGCATCTTTAATCAGTTTATCATATCCAAAAAGCATGGGATTAATCACAAATTCTGATTGAGTATCTCGAAATTCAAAGTGTAAATGTGGCCCTTCAGAAGATCCAGTATTTCCAGAAAAACCTATTATTTGCCCTTTTTCAACCGGCATTTCATCAGGTTTAAAGAACATTTCAATTTCAAAACTCTGTTCTTTGTAGTGAATTGTTTTTATATGGTTTTCTATTTCACCATTCGCTAATTTAAGGTGTCCATAAACAGAAGTGTACCCATTAGGATGGTTAATATATATTGCTTTTCCGTTTCCAAATGTAGAAATCTTGATTCTCGAAATATAGCCATCAGCAACAGCGTAGACATTTAAGCCTTCCTTTTGCTGTGTTTTTAGATCGAAACCAGCATGAAAATGATTCGGTCTTAACTCTCCAAAATTCCCAGATAATTGCATAGGTATATCCAAGGGAGACCTAAAATAATCTGTTGGATAAGTACTTTGAGCAAAAACAATAGTTCCAAAAAATAGAAAAATTATAGAAAATTTCATTGATTTACATTTTTGCTAAGATAAAAAAACTAATCAGAAATGACATAAAAAAAATAATTTGTAACTACTTACATAACTTGATATTAACGAATTTTAAACAAAAAAAATAATAAAATATTGCAAAATTAAAAAGGAATATTAACTTTGTATGATAATGTAATGAATAAGAGAGAAAATGAGCGCAATTGCAGAAATTATTGATACTCTTGAAATTAAAGTTGAAAAACTTTTTGAAAAGATGAAAGTCTTAGAGAAAAGTAACCTAGATTTAAAAGAGGAAATAATAAGATCTTCAAACATCATTAAAACTCAGTCCGATGATTTTCAAGCTTTAGAAAAGCGATACAAAACATTAAAGATAGCCAATACGTTATTAGGCAGTGACGAAAATAAAAGAGATACTAGGCTGAAAATAAATTCATTAATTCGAGAAATTGATTACTGCATAGCACAACTATCAGATTAATAATAGATATGGACGATAAGCTTAAAATTAAAATATCAATAGCAGATAGGATTTATCCTTTAACGGTGGATCCTTCTCAAGAAGAAGGAATGCGTAGTGCTTCAAAGAAAATTGATAAGATGATTAAGCAATTTGAAGAAAATTATGCTGTACGTGACAAACAAGATGTTTTAGCGATGTGCGCTTTACAATTTGCTTCACAAACAGAGCAAAAACAAATTACTATTGCGATAGATGGAGAAGACACGATTGATAGAATTAAAAAAATCAATGCTCTTTTAGATCAATATCTCGACAAATAAACGTTCTTTACAAAAACTAAGATACTGCCTACATTAGTTCACATTTGGTAAACTCAACACTAACAATTTAGAATGAGCAAATCATCACTACTAAAGCATGCCACGCTTCGGCGAGGAAACTTGAACAGTGAGTTAGCTCAAAACTTGTCTTTTCGAGTTTATTCAATCATACTGATGTAGGCTTTTTTTATATATAAATTTTAAACAAACATGGACAACATACTAACGATCGTTATTTCAGGAATAATAGGCCTTGCCGCCGGTTTCATAATTGCTAAATTGATAGAGAAAAGCAATATCTCTAACTTAATTAAAAATTCAAAAAAAGAAGCAGCATCCATTTTAAAAGATGCAAATCTTGAAGCTGAGAATATAAAGAAAGATAAAATTCTTCAAGCAAAAGAAAAATTTATTGAATTAAAGGCAGAGCATGAACAAGTTATATTATCACGAGATAAAAAAGTAGCAGATGTAGAGAAAAGAATTCGCGATAAAGAATCTCAAATATCGAGCGAATTGTCTAAAGCTAAAAAAGTGAACGATGATTACGAAGCGAAATCAGCAGAATTTTCTAATAAAATAGAAATTTTGGACAAAAAACATGCTGAAGTGGATAGGCTTCATAAAAGTCAATTACAACAACTAGAAGCAATTTCAGGATTATCAGCTGAAGAAGCTAAAAAACAATTAGTTGATGGACTAAAAGCGGAAGCCAAAAGTACTGCAATGTCTCATATTCAAGATACTATTGAAGAAGCTAAACTAACGGCACAGCAAGAGGCTAAGAAAATAATTATTAATACGATACAAAGAATAGGAACTGAAGAGGCTGTAGAGAATTGTGTTTCAGTTTTTAACATTGAATCTGATGATGTAAAAGGGAGAATTATTGGTCGAGAAGGTAGAAATATTAGAGCCTTAGAAGCGGCAACTGGAGTAGAGATCATTGTAGATGATACACCAGAAGCAATTATACTCTCTTGTTTTGACCCAGTAAGAAGAGAAATCGCGCGTCTTGCATTACATAAATTAGTTACTGATGGAAGAATACATCCCGCACGTATTGAGGAAGTAGTAGCGAAAACGGCCAAACAAATTGACGATGAAATCATAGAAGTAGGAAAACGCACCGTTATTGATTTAGGAATTCATGGACTACACCCTGAGCTGATTAAAGTAGTGGGACGTATGAAATACCGTTCTTCTTATGGTCAAAATTTATTACAACACTCTCGAGAAGTATCAAAACTATGTGGAATCATGGCTGCTGAACTTGGACTCAATGTAAAACTTGCTAAAAGAGCGGGATTATTACACGATATAGGTAAAGTTCCAGATGCTGAAAGTGATTTACCTCACGCTTTATTAGGAATGCAGTGGGCTGAAAAATATGGTGAAAAAGAAGAGGTGTGCAACGCCATCGGTGCGCATCACGATGAAATCGAAATGAAATCACTTTTATCTCCTATTGTTCAAGTTTGCGATGCCATTTCTGGTGCGAGACCGGGAGCAAGACGACAAGTTTTAGATTCGTATATACAACGTTTAAAAGATTTAGAGGAAGTAGCTTACGGGTTCAATGGTGTAAAAAATGCCTATGCAATTCAAGCTGGTAGGGAACTGCGGGTAATTGTAGAAAGTGAAAAAGTATCAGATGAAAATGCTGCTAGTTTATCATTTGATATATCTCAGAAAATCCAAACTGAAATGACTTATCCTGGACAAGTAAAAGTTACTGTTATTAGAGAAACAAGAGCTGTGAATATTGCTAAATAATCTTATTATACCTTTACATACAAGTCCAAATTCCATTAATCATTAATTGGAATTTGGACTTTTTTTTAGTTTCTAATGAAATGAAATAGCTTTAAAGATTTTAACAGATACAAATTGATATTCTCGTCAGATTATGCTTTTACCTAAATATGCTATTTTTATAACGCATTAAATAGTGACTTTGATATAAACTTATAAGTATGGGACTTCCTGCGATAAAACATTTTACTGAGAAAGAGTATTTAGAGCAAGAGAGAAATGAAACTGATAAACATGAGTTTTTCAATAGTGAAATTTTCGCTATGAGTGGAGCTTCACTTATTCATAATATAATTTTCTTTTGACTTTTTGGAGAACTTACTACAAAACTGAAAGGTAAAAAATGTCGTGCTTTTGGTAGCGGCTTGCGCGTACATATTCCAAAAAATTCATTACACACTTATCCAGATATTAGCATTTTTTGTGGAGATATTAAAACAACGGATGATAAATTTGACACTGCTACAAATCCAACAGTGATTATAGAGATCCTTTCGCCATCTACGAGGGATCATGATAAGGGCAGAAAATTTAGATTATGTAGAGATATCGAATCATTACAGCAATATATTGTCATTGATTCTGAGGAAATTATGGTAGAAAAATTTTAGAGAAATTCAGATAATAGTTGGCAACTCACAGATTATAGAACCATAGATTTACGATTTTCTTTAGACTCTTTACTATTAGAAATTGATTTGGCGACTGTTTATAATGATGTTGATTTCAAATAATACTTTTATATACTTTAATTTTGCATGCCAATCTAATCTTGACATTTACCCACTTTTTCTGGGATGAAAAGTATTAATAACTTCAGTCAAAAATTTTCGATCTAAGTGTACATAAATTTCCGTTGTTGTAATTGATTCATGACCTAACATCAGTTGAATTGATCGTAAATCAGCACCGTTTTCAAGAAGATGTGTAGCAAATGAATGACGAAAAGTATGCGGACTTATATTTTTATTTAGATTAATTTGTACTGTTAAATTTTTAATTATTGTAAAAATCATTGCACGGGTTAGTTGTTTACCTCTTCTATTTAAAAATAAAGTATCTTCAAATCCTTTCTGAATAGTGGCATGATTTCTCACCGATTCACAATAAATTGTAATGAATTTTTGAGCAATCACACTTATAGGAACAAATCGCTGTTTATTTCCTTTACCGGTAATTTTTATAAATCCTTCTTCAAAAAATAGATCTGAAATTTTTAAGGTAATAAGCTCTGAAACCCGCAGTCCACAACCATAAAGTGTTTCTAACATTGCGCGATTGCGTTCTCCTTCATTGGATGATAAATCTATAGCTTTTATAAGTTTGTCTATTTCAATCACTGATAAGGTATCAGGAAGTTTTCTACCAGTTTTGGGAGAGTCAATTAATTCTAATGGATTATTCATTCTGAGATCCTCAAATATTAAATAACTAAAAAAGCTTTTTAATCCAGATAGTATTCTTGATTGAGATCGAGGATTTACTTCTTTTGACACGCTATAGATAAATTCTTGGCATGTTTCTTCAGTAATATCAATAGGTGAAACATTAATTTTATGATCATGTAAAAATAAGAGCAAACGCTCAATGTCGTATGTATAATTCTCTATTGTATTTTTAGACAAGCCACGCTCAATTCTTAAGTAATTTTGGAATTTATTAATATAGGTTATCCATTCCATACGCCTGATCAATATTTTTACCCAAAGATACTATTACATTAGCTCTGATTTTTAATATATGTAGCAAAATGGTGGGAAATCATTAGATTTTGCAAATTAAGATAGAGACACTTGTAATAGTATAAAATAAAAAGTTTTATACATTTACACAAGTAGTGTTATTATAATCATCTCACTTGGCTAATTTCTAATTTGATGATTTAGTCAATGATTTTTTTTTAATAATACAATAATTGGCTATTAAGACAGTTTTAGATAAATGAAATACTTAAAGATAATTCTTAACACTTTAAAATTATAACTATGAAAAAAATAATTATAGCAGCAATCTTCGTGTTTGTTGGAGCTGCATCCACTCAAGCGCAGGCCGTAAAATTTGGTTTAAAAGGCGGAATTAACTATGCTAATCAATCAGGGAGTGACATTACGGTTAACAACCTAAATTATAAAAAATCAGCAATTACAAGTTATCATGCTGGACTAATTGCTGAAATTGTACTTTTCAAAGGTTTTGCAGTACAACCCGAATTACTTTATTCGACAAAAGGAGCATCATATAAATATGCCCTAACCGAATTTAAAAACGAGTTAGGGTATCTCTCAATTCCTGTTTTAGCTAAAATAAACTTGAATAAATCAATAAGTTTAGATTTAGGTCCACAAGCCTCATTTTTACTAAGTGAAAGAAAAAATGTCGAATTTAAAGACCCTACAACTTTTGAATTTGGTGGAATTGCGGGATTAACATTAAACCTTACAAGAAGTATTTTTCTGCAAGGTCGTTATGTATTTGGTTTAACGGAAGCTTCAAAAGATGCAGAAGTAAAAAATTCAGTGGTGCAAATTTCAGCAGGATTAAAATTTTAAAAATTATTATTCCTACTAGCTTGAATTATAATAAATGGATTTCTAAACAGATCCCTTTTATTCTTTAAAAAATCAACAACCGTGATTCAAATACAGTAAATTTACCGATATAAAATAAATAGCAATGCTTTTCGGAAAAGTATTAATACTCATTTATAACAAAATATTAAATTTTTTAACTAGTAACAGCGTTTAGGTTTTACCAAATATGAATTTATTATTAAATAGGTATTTTAAAGGATTTTATATCAAAGTGTTTCTTTTACTATTATCATCTGTAGCGCTTCAATCGTGTGTAACAAATCAAACCCAATTTTCTAAAAATAGTTCATATCCTTTCCCATTAGTTGCTGATGACACTACTACGCTCTCTCATACTTTTTATTTAATGGGCGAGGTAAAAAATTATGACGCCCAATCTCGAAATAAACAATTTAGTTCTTTACAAAATCAATTTTTCAAAGCTAATCAAAATACGACATTACTGTTTTTTGGTGAAGATAAAAACTTGAAAGACACTTTAAATCAAGATTTTAAAGCAGATACGGCTTCTTTACGACATCGAATTTTAAGTCATAAATCTTCTATATTTAATAAAGAGAAAGCTATCTATGTAGCTGGAAATTATAATTTGCCGAGAATAATATCTCAATTAGATACCATTTCTTTACCCAGCGATAATTGTGCAATTAATGCAAAAGTGGTTACTGAGGATATAACTTTAATAGCGATTAATAGTCAATGGTTTTTAGAAGATTGGGATGAAATTCCAACAATAAATAGGGAATGTTCTATCAAAAATAGGGAAGATTTTTTTCTTGAATTAGAAAACTTTATTATTAAAAATCAGCAGAAAACAGTACTTATAGCAATGCATCATCCTGTGTTGAGCAACGGATCTTGCAGCAGAATAAGTTCATCAAAAAAACAATCAACTCCTTTACCTATCATTGGATCACTACTTAGTTTTATTAGAAATACATCAGGAATTAATACACACCATTTACAAAACAAGCAATACAATCTCTTTGCAAGAAGAATAAAAGTTATTCTGCAAAATTTTAATAATGTCATTATTGTGTCTGATCATGGATGTAATATGCAATATATTGACAAAGATAACGTCAAACAAATAATCAGTGGTTACACAACGACATTTCAAACAGCAGATGCTCTTATTCCCAATGATTTTTTTAATGATAATAATAGCTATTCAAAATTAAAAATTTATAAAACTGGCCTTACAACCATTTCCTTTTATAAGGCTGAAAACGGAAAAGAAAAATTACTTTCTCAGAATATCATTTTAAAGCCTGAGAGTAAATTTCATACGAAAAACCTTCAAACATCTTTTTCCAATAAAACGATCGCAAATGTTTACAAAGTTAAAGAAGTAAAAAAATCGGCATTTTATAAATTCCTTTTTGGAAAACATTATAGAGAATATTATAATTTAAATATAGCTGCAAAAACAGCTACTATTGACACTTTATTTTCTGGCTTATCGCCAAAACCAGCCAATCGAGATTTTCAGTCTAATTCATTGCAGTTGATTGACAACAAAGGAAAAGAATACATTATGAGCGCTGTAAAACAAAACGCCAACAAATTTCTAGCAACAGTTGTTTTTAAATACCAACAACCTGCAGAAGAATTTGCTGGAACATACACCTCAAAACTTTTGACTGATTTTTATACCGCAGTTCATCCTTACACACCTTTAGCGATTGCTGACTTAGCCAATAACATTCATATTTTACACAGCAAACCTTCATTGTTTTTTATTCCAAAACACAAGGCCTTGGAAAAATTCAATTCAAATTTTGGAGATGAGTTGTATTTTGTTGAAGAATTCCCAGTAAATAATCTTTTTGAAATAGATAATTCATCAAACAAAACCACAATTCATTCCACTAAAGAAGTTTTACAAAACATCCGTAAAGACAGTAATAATTCGATAGATGAAAGTGCTTATATAAAAGCCAGACTATTTGATATTCTTATTGGTGACTGGGACAGAAATGAAGATCAGTGGCGCTGGGCTGAATATAAAGTAAATACAAAAGTGATTTATAAACCTATTTCATTAGATCATGACCAAGCATTTTCTAAATATGATGGTGCTTTATTATCCCTATTAATGAAAAGTGTTCCTTTACGAAATAGACAATCTTTTACTGAGAAAATTAAGAAATTTAAAATAATGAATCGCGAACCTTATCCATTAGATTTAGCCCTATTAAAAACTGCTGGTGAGGAAGAATGGATTAAACAATCAAAATACATAATCGAGAATCTTACAGATGAAACAATAGAAAAAGCTTTTAAAAAGTTACCAGCTGAAGTTCAAGATGAAACATTGACAGAGATTAAACGTAAATTAATTCTACGGAAAAAAGATCTTCAAAAAGCTGCATTAGCATATTTTAAAGTTTTACAACATACCGTTTTAATCGTTGGAACTGATGCAAGAGATAAATTTGTAATTCGCAAATTAGATAAAAACAGAGTTGAAATTAAAGTATTTCAAATAACTGAGAACGGAGATAATTTAAAATATAGTAAGATTTTAAACAGTGCTACAACTAAAAAAATATGGATTTATGGCTTAGATGATAAAGATACTTTTGAAATCACTGGTTCATCAAACTTACCAATTAAGATTAGATTGATTGGTGGACTTGATAAAGACTTATATCTGAATGAGAGTGCGAAGAATATCAAAATTCATGATTTTAAATCAGAAATCAATACGTTTACAGTCGGTAAAAAAAGTAAAATAATATTGAGTGATGATTATCTAATTAATTTATACGATTATAAAAAACCAAAATATAATGCCTTTTCATTATATCCTAATATAGGTTTCAATCCAGATGACGGTGTCAAACTGGGAATTATTACTGGTTATAAAGTCAATGATTTTAAGCAAGATCCATATACGCAAAAGCACAGTTTAAAAACTAATTATTTTTTTAGTACAAAAGGCTATGAATTTATCTATTATGCACAATTTCCAAAACTTTTTGGCAAATGGGATTTAAATTTTGAGAGCAAGTACACAAGTCCAAATTTTACTAGAAACTATTTTGGATATGGAAATGAAACTGTAAATCTCGAAGCTGACTTCGGTCGAGATTATAATAGAGTTCGTATTAAAACCATGAAGTTTTCACCTTCGTTACAAAAAGTAGGTAGATTAGGTAGTAAATTTGAAATTCAAACCAGTTTTGAAAGATTAACAATAGAACAAACAAACAATAGATTTATAAATGTTGATCCCACATTAAATGTTGATGTATTTAGAATCCAACAATTTGGTGGAGCTGCTGTAAAGTATAGCTATGAGAATTATGACCTTCCGACTTTTCCTACGTTCGGAATGGGCTTTGCAATAAGTGCTGGCTGGAAAGTAAACTTGGAAAACACAAAAAGAAATTTCCCTACTTTAGAAAGCAAATTAAATTTTAATCATAAAATTGACTCAAACGGAAAAATAGTTATAGCCACTGTTGTAAGTGGAAAAGTGTTACTCAATAATAATTTTGATTTTTATCAAGGAGCAACTTTAGGTGGAGATTATAATTTACGAGGCTTTAGAAATGAACGCTTTTTAGGAGATAAATCTTTTTATCATAGTAGTGATATACGTTGGGATTTAGGTAAGATCAAAAGAAATATTATACCTATGTCTTTTGGGATTCTTGGTGGTTTTGATTATGGCCGAGTTTGGCTAAATGGAGAAAAATCTGAAAAATGGCATCAATCTTATGGTGGTGGATTATGGATCAACGGTCTTAATATGTTAACCGGACGAATTACCTATTTTAAAAGTATTAATGAAGATCGCGCTAGAATTGCTATAGGATTAGGTTTTGGCTTTTAAATAATAATAATAAACTATCCTTTTTAAATAGCTAATAAACCTTTAATTTTATTAGATTTATATTTTTATAATTCCGAATAATAAATTCAAAAGCGGCAACCATAATATTACCCATTGACTTAGCCCTTTTAAAATTCAAATCCGTGGTATATCGATATATTTCCATTTTCAATTGTTCAACGTGATCATCAGGAGCCAGAAAGTCCTCACCCATGATTTTTAGCAATGTTTTTATTCTACTTTCAGCAGATAGGATCCTTTTAGCAAGCACTGCTCTTTCTTCATCTTTGTATTGTTGAATAGAACTATCTTGTAATTTATCCTTTACCAGTTTAACCATTGGATAATTTTCCTTGAAAAACTGAGGGCGATAAACTTTAAAATTACCTTCATAACATTGCTGATCAAAATCAATTGCCCTAATTCTATACACGACTTGATCAAAATCATGAATAGGAACAATTACATAATTATAGGATCTCATATCGCCTAACAAACGAATCATACAACGCTCATTAAACTTTACGAATTCTTTGGCGATTTGCGCTTTTTCAGTTTCAGTACATTTGGCTAGCAACGTTTTGATAAATACATCACCAGCAATTCCCATAATATGTTCCTCAATTAAAGTGTCCTTAAACACTAAAAAATTGATTTTATCAGGTGATAAGATATGTTCTAGTTCCAACCCGTAAACTCTTGAAGCATCCGCTTTTTTTATATAAAAATGAGTGTAATTATCATTGAGAATATTCCGTATTTTAACTCTAAAAGGTTTGGAATTTCCAAAAGTACAGTAGTCAATTGAATCCACATTTAAAAATTTGATGATACCTAAGTTACCATCAGAATGTAGGAGTGAATATATTTTTTTTAGATTTAAATCAATTTCTTCTCTTTCATATTCGGTATAATAAACTCTAATCCACAAGGTATCTTTATCCTTTTTGTCATAAACAGTTATAGAGCCTGAAAAGCGTAATAAATCATCATAGTAAATAGATACTTTCGACATTCGATCAAAACGCTCTAAATATTTTAAGAGAGCATTATTGATGGGATAAGAAGGCTTTTTAAAAATCATTAAAGGCTCACTCATGCTAAAAAATTTTTAAATTTTTTTATTAAGGCAATTATTTTATTTGTCATTAATCCCTTTTACTAAAATACTATAATAATATAACTAAAGCCATTTTTTAAAGCTTTTATATTTTATGATTGATCGAAAATTATAGCACCTTCAAATTTATTAACTTTAAACTTGAAAAATAAAATTTTATTTTAAAGTTTACTATCAGCTTTTTTTAATTGCACTCAATCACTGAAATGCTAAAATATGATTTGTGATTTTAATTTAAGACATATAAATAGCTTTTAACAAATTTATAAACTGCTTAAATAACTCAAAAATTTACTATAAAAAATCTCTGATTATTTTTAGAATAGTAATTAATACCCTTTTCACATTTGGAATTAGATCACATTTCAAATATTTATTTCAAAAATAATAAGCTTTTTATCTTATTACTATCTTTTGATAAGAAATTAAATGCTACTTGAGATTTAAACTTTATATTTGAAAATCCCAGTTTACTTTTAATCTTAAAACTAAATAATGACTAATAAAATTGAATCACTTGTGAATCCCACAAAATTAGCTAAACTTGGTATATGGAAAATTGATTTACAAAGTAATCAAGTATTTTGGGATAGTGCTACAAGATCTATTTTTGAAGTAACTAATTATTTTGAGCCAGATGGCAGTAATGGCTTTGATTTATTTATTGAAAGTCAAAATAAAGATCAATTTAAAAAATGGATAAACAACGCTATTGATAAAGGAATTTCCTTTAATGAGAAATTTAAAATTGTTACCGCTAAGAACACTATTAAAGTTGTTGAATGCAATTGTGTAGTAGAAACTTATAAGGGAAGATCGATAAATTTAATGGGCACATTTGTCGATGTTTCAAAACAACATAATTTATTTAAAAAATTTGAATTTTCTTCTAATAGAAATCCATTAGAGGTGTCTAATCTTATTGATGCTACTATACTAATTGATACTATTACTGGAAAAATTATTGGCTGCAATACGAAGGCAATATACTTAACAGAGTACAGTCGAGTAGAATTATATGAATTAAATAACTCTCAATTATTTGTTGAGGAATTGAAAAATAAGACTTTTACTTTTATTGATAATGGTTTAAATAAAAATCGCAGTGTAAAGGAAGACACGTATTTAACAACAAAATCTGGAGTTTTACTTCCAGTTACTATAACTTTAGACAATACTGTTCAGAAAAAAGATAAACCACTTATCCTTTGCACAATAAAAACGACTAGTAGTAACAAAAAATTACCTATTCCTTCAAATATAATAGCGTTTGCAACCTCAAAAATTAATGAGATCATCGTGATTGCAGATCATAATGGAATAGCTTTATGGGCTAATAATGCCTATTATATTTTAACAGGTTTAAACAGGTCTGATATTATAGGTAAAAAGATAAGTATATTATTTAATTGTTTTGATCATGAGGACAAAACTCAGTTTTTGATCGATGATGCGGTAAAAAATAAACAAGATCTAAAAGTTACCATTAGTGATTACAATAATAAAAAGGAGAAATACTGGCTTGAATTAAATGTGAGTAAAACAGTTGATCCTTGTACAAATTCTCTTAATTTTATAATTACCGGTCAAGATATTACAACAAGGATTATGAGTAATTTAAAACTCCAAGATCTATTGGAAACTGTGAGTACACAAAATAATAAACTGTATAATTTTACTCATATCGTTTCTCATAATATTCGCTCTCATTCAAGTAATTTATCAATGGTTGTAGATATTGTAGAAAATACTGAAGACATATACGAAAAAATTTCATATTTTGGTTTGTTTAAAGAAGCTACTGAAAAACTGTCACAATCTATTGCATATTTAAATGAAATTGTTACCATACAACAAAATACCAATAGAGAGAAAAAAGAAGTTAATCTAAAAAACGAAATTGAAAAGACTAAAAATGCGCTCCGTTTGGTTATTCAAGAAAGTAGTATTACTATCACTGACTCAATACCAGATCATATAAATATTTCTGTAATTCCATCCTATTTTGAGAGTATATTGCTTAACTTATTCACTAACGCAATAAAATATAAGTCAATTAACAGAAATCCTACTTTAGAAATTGGATACCAACTGATTGACAATTATATTGTAATTAATTTTAAGGATAATGGTTTAGGGTTAGATTTAAAAAAGAATGGGCATAAAATTTTTGGAATGTATAAAACTTTTCATGGTAATGATGATGCAAGAGGAATTGGTTTATTTATTACTAAAAATCAATTAGAATCTATGAAAGGTAAAATTGAAGTGGAAAGTGAAGTAAACGTAGGCTCAAATTTTAAAATTTATATATATGAAAAATAAATTAACCTATATTATCGATGATGACAAACTAACCGTCAAGTTAATGAGTATTCTAATATCTAAAAATGAATTTTGTGAAGATATACAAACTTTTTATAATGCTGAACAAGCTTTGCTGCAATTAAAGAATGTAATAAAGAATGATTTAGAGATTCCTGACGCCATTTTGTTAGACATTAATATGCCTATCATGGATGGATGGCAATTTTTAGATGAATTTAATTGCTTAACTATCAAAAAACCAATTACAATTTTTATGATGACCTCATCTATTGATCCCGCTGACATTGAAAAAGCAAAAACGTATGAGGTTGTAAAACATTACGTTGAAAAACCTATTACAGTAAAAAAATTAGATATTTTATGTAAATTAATAGCTGACATCGATTAATTTTTGGGTAACCTGTAACATCATAATGCCTTATTAGACTTATAGTAAAATGTATCATTATGAGTTCATCAGAGATAATCCTTTCGGTTACAAACCTAAACAAGCGTTATGGCGCTCTTCAAGCCTTAAAAAACGTTTCTTTTGAAATAAAAAAAGGTAATGTTTACGGTATTCTAGGACCTAATGGGAGTGGAAAATCAACCACTTTAGGAATCACTTTAAATGTAGTTAATAAATCTACTGGAGAATATAAATGGTTTGGCGGAAAAATGGAAACCCATGAAGCACTCAAAAAAGTAGGTGCTATTATAGAAAGACCAAATTTCTATCCCTACATGACTGCCGAAGAAAATCTAAAGCTTGTTTGCAAAATTAAAGGAATAAACTATGCTAAGGTTAATGAAAAACTAGAATTAGTTGGATTAACTGAGCGCAAAAACAGTAAATTCAGCACTTTTTCATTAGGAATGAAACAACGTTTGGCAATCGCCTCTGCCTTATTAAACGATCCCGAAATTTTAATTTTAGATGAACCAACCAATGGTTTAGATCCACAGGGAATCCATCAAATTAGGGATATAATCAAACAAATAGCTGCTACTGGCACCACAATACTTCTTGCTTCGCATCTATTAGATGAAGTAGAGAAAGTTTGTACTCATGTTTTGGTTCTAAGAAAAGGAGTGATCTTATACACTGGCTTAGTCGATGGAATATCAGCAAATGATATTTTTTTCGAATTAATCTCTGATGATAATGACAATTTAATTGCAGTTCTAAACACCCATGTTGCCGTCAAAAGTACTGTAATTGAACAAGGAAAAGTATTGGTTTATTTAAAAGAGAATCTAGAATCAAAAGATTTAAATCGCTTTCTTTTTGAAAATAATGTCATCTTAAATCATTTGGTCAAAAGAAAAAACAGCCTTGAGGAACAATTTTTAGAATTGACAGAGAGGGAATAGTTGCTCTATTTGCAAATACAAACGGCAATTGCTTTTCTTTTATAAAAATTAACTAGAATTTCCAACTACAACCTTAATAATCAGTTCATGAAACGACTACTCTCAATAGAATTACAAAAAATTTGGAAAAATAAAGCAAGTCGAGTTCTGACTATAACCTATTTTATACTGCTTACATTTATTGCATTAATAGCTTCAATAAAATTTGATTTAGGCATTTTTAAATTCCATCTTGCAGAAATGGGGATCTTTAATTTTCCTTTCATTTGGCATTTTAACACTTACATTGCTGCAATACTAAAATTATTTTTAGCTATTGTTATAGTTTCAATGATGGCAAACGAGTATAGCTATGGAACATTAAAACAAAATTTTATTGACGGCATGAGTAAAAAGGAATTTATTCTTTCTAAATTCTTAACCGTCATTTTATTTGCAACTTTATCAACCGTTTTTATTTTTATATTGTCTCTTATTTTGGGTTTTAGCTTTTCATCTTACACTGAACTAGGGATTGTCTTTTCTGACTTGCAGTATTTATTAGCTTATTTTGTCAAACTAGTAGGCTTCTTCTCATTCTGTTTATTTTTAGGAATAGTGGTGAAAAGATCAGCATTCGCATTAGGATTTTTGTTAGTTTGGAATATTATTGAAGGAGTTATAAATGGCGTTTTATCTTTTAAAGTTTTTCCTGAAACGACAACAGCAGCATCTATTATGCAATTTTTCCCTTTGCAAGCCATGTCTAACTTAATTGTCGAGCCATTCACTCGATTGTCGGTAGTAAAAAACTTGGGAACACAAATAGGTTTAAACAATATAAAAATTTATGACGTTGCCTTATCTTCTTTATTTATTGTGATCTGCTGGACAACGATCTTTGTTTTCTTCTCTTACAAATTATTAAAAAGTAGAGATTTATAGTACATTTGCGGCACCATGAAATATGCAAAACTTATTTTACTTTACTTCTCATTTTGCTGTTTTGTCGATTCTGCTATAGCGCAAAGCATTATTGTGGACGATTCGAAAAATGCGCAGGATTTAGTAGAAAATGTTTTAGTAAAAAGTACTTGCGCAACAATTGCTAACACCGTAGCTACTGGTGATAACTTTTCAGGCAATAACAAGAGTTATGGTTATTTCAATAATCAAGGAGGGACTTTTCCTTTTGCGGAAGGAGTTGTTTTAAGTACGTGGAGTAGTCAAAATTCGGTTGGTCCTTTTGTCGTTAACAGCGGAGGAGGAAATAAGAGCTGGCTTGGTGATACAGATTTAGAATTATCATTAGGATTAGTAAATACTGTTAACGCTACTGTTTTAGAATTTGACTTTACTCCTATAACTGATTTTCTTAGTTTCGATTATATTTTTGCGTCAAATGAATATCAAAAAGATTATCCCTGCAATTATTCTGATGGATTTGCTTTTTTAATTAAAGAAGTAGGCAGCACAACACCGTATAAAAATATTGCTGTGTTGCCAAATTCTGGAGTTGCGGTTTCGTCAATGAATATACATCCCAAAATTAATCCAGTAGCGGGATCTATAGAAGCAATTAAAAGTTGTTTGCCAGAAAATGAACAGTACTTCGAGGGTTATAATTTAAATAGTAATACTTTAAATTATGCAGGCCAAACTAAGGTGTTAAATGCGCAGAGCTCAGTGATAGCTGGTAGAACGTATCATATAAAATTAGTCATTGCTGATCATCGTAATGTGGAATTTGACTCTGCAGTTTTTCTTGAGGCAGGCAGTTTTGCTCCAAAAATTAACTTGGGTTTAGATCGAACCGTATGTTTTGGGGATAAAACAACCATTGATTCGGGCTTAATTGATCCGGCTTATACTTACCAATGGTTTCATAATAGTGGCCCAAGATCTATAAGTAGTAATTCCACCATTAATGCAACCACTGCTGGAAAATATACAGTGATAGTTACCCTTGCTCCAGGCTGTACCGCTACGGGTACTATAAATATTAATTATAAAAGTCCTGTTTTAAAAACGTTAGTCCAATGCGGCGACAGTGCCGGCAATGCTACTTTTAATTTGAGCCAGTTAGCAAGTACTTTCAACAGTAGCACGAATGATATCGTTTCTTTCTACGAAACCCTTTCAGATTTACAAAATCAAACTTCCCAAATCCCAAACGAAGCAGCATATAACTCTACAGCTAAAACTATATACGCACGAGTCTCTAACGCTACCGGATGTACTGATTCTATTTCAATAACCTTACAAGTGCTTAGCGCTTCAACAGTTCAAAAAATAACTTTTTGTGATAATGACGCTAACCAAAACGGTCGTAGAGTTTTTAATTTATTTACAGATGTTAGCCCAAAAATCACACCCAGCGTTATTGCTCCTCTTGCAGTCGAAGGATATTATAGCAATGAAAATGATGCAATCAATAAGACAAATTCACTTCCTGCAATCTATAGCAATAATGCTACTTCAGAAACTGTTTTTGCTCGCATTGAAAATAGTTTTGATTGCTACGGTATTATTGAAATACAACTAGAAGTCATGCTTTACACGCCCGCTACTCCCAGCAATATAAAAAATACTATTGTCAATGACTTTTCTGGAGTTGATAATTCTGTTTTAATTGAAACCGAAGGTATCGGCTCGTTTGAATATTCTCTTGACGGAATCACTTTTCAATCCAATCCACTATTTACAAATATCAGTGCGGGCATTTATACTGCCTATGTTAGGGAAAATTTAAACTGTGGGTTGTCATCCAATCCTTTTTATATACTTGACTATCCTCGTTTTTTTACTCCTAATGATGATGGATTTAATGACACATGGTCAATAAAGAACTTAGATGCACTCCCAAAAGCAACGATAACAATATTTAACAGATTTGGAAAATTATTAAAACAATTATCATCTTCAGCGGCTGGATGGAACGGAATCTTTAATGGTAATCCCCTACCAGCAGATGACTATTGGTTTAAATTACAGTTTGAAAATGCTGAAATTATTAATGGACATTTTTCGTTAAAAAGATAAGAATAATTTCTTATTTTTAGCAAATGAAAAAAATTTTACTCTTTTTATTTGCTTTTGTATCATTAAGTGGCTTAGCTCAATTAAGTAAAACACATTTTATACCCCCTTTAACTACAAGTAGCGCTAATGGTGTAAGACCTGAAGATCATTATATTTATATTTCTTCACCAAGTTTAACTAGTATTAACTTTAAAATTATAGAAATTGGTGGTGTGACTATAAATAGAACAGTTAATAAAAACATTCCGTATCGATATAGTATTGGAAGTGGTGATAATACGCCATTGTTTGTGCCCAGTAATTCTACAGGTATAGTTTCAAATAAAGGTTATATTATTGAAGCTGAGGGTTTGGTATTTGCTAGTATTAGAACTAATTCTGGTAATGGTAATCAAGCTGGAGGACTAGTAGCAAAAGGAAATAGTGCGCTAGGAAAACGGTTTAGAGCAGGAGCCATGTTAAATACATCAAATATTACCACATTATTAAATTTTTTTACTGTTTTAGCTACTGAGAATAACACTACTGTTACCATTTCAAATATTCTTCCTGGAACTGTCTTAGCAAACGGTTCAGTCTTCGATGGATCGGAAACCATTACTTTAAATAAGAATCAAAGTTATATTTTAGCTATAAACGGCAGTCCAAGTTTTAATATGATTGCAGCACTTATCGAGTCTGATAAAAATGTAGTGGTGAATAGTGGTTCTTTTGGTGGAACTAACGATCCAACTGATATATCAGCACTCGGTAATGATCCCGGACGCGATCTTGGCTTCGATCAAATTGTTGGAGCTGATAAAATTGGCAGTGAGTATATCTTTATAAAAGGTCTTGCAGATAGAAAAAAAGAACTTGAACGAATTTTAATCATTGCAGACGAAGATAACACTGAAATCTTTATTAATGGAAGCATAACTCCAATAGAAATAATCCAAGCGGGGGAAAAATATATCGCAGATGGAAATGCTTTTACCAATGGTAGCTTGTATATAAAAACATCTAAAAAAGTATTTGCTTATCAAAGTATTGGCGGAAGTAATAGCTCGGCAAATCAAAATTTATTTTTTGTTCCACCACTAAATTGTTCTACTCCTAAAGTGGTTGACAATATTCCTTACATAGATAAAATAGGAAGTAAAACTTTTACTGGCACTATAAATATTGTTACAAAAATCGGAGCTAATGTTTCTATTACAGGACCTACAATTTCAGTTACTAATCCTCTCATTAATCCTGTACCTATTTTAGGTACAAATTATGAATATTACTCCATTAGTGGACTATCAGGTAATGTTTCTATAAATTCTGAAGCCGAGGTATATGTATCGTATTTAGGTAATAGTGGTGTTGCAACTTATGGCGGTTATTATTCAGGTTTTGATTTAAAACCCGAGATTCTATCAGAAAGTAATTTGTCAATAACTGGAAATTGCATTCCCAACATAACTTTAAAAACTAGTTTCGACATCGATTACAGTTTCCAATGGATATTTAATGGTTCTGATATCCCGGATGCTATTTCTGATAGTTACACTCCAACTCGATCTGGTTATTATCAAGTAAGACGAAGCATTTTAAGTTGTGGTAGTTCCACTTTATCAGATAAAATTCCAGTGAGTGTCTGCCCTCCTGATACTGATAATGATGGTACAAATAATAATATTGATATAGATTTAGATAACGATGGAATACTCAACACAACTGAATCAACTTCTAATTTTATAAATCAAAGTGATATCAATTCAGGCAGCAATTTTACTGCAAATACTGCGGGAGACGGCCCGCTATTAGGAAAAATTGAGTCGGGTTTTACCTCAATAGTACCAGCAGGAATTGCAAAGTCAAACACTTACACAATGACTTTTAATAGTCCGAGTTCGATAAGTTTCGAATATATAGGATCAAATACAGCCACACAAACAACAGCAGATACTGAGTTACTAAATAATGAAGGTGATTTTATTTTGAGGGTTGATCCATCACAAACACTTACATTGACAGATCCCAACGGTCAACTTGAAGTCGATACTAATTATGATGGCGTCTTTGAAAGTGATGTAAAGGAATTTTCTTCATTTGAAATTCGATTTAGATTAAAAGGAACCACTCCACTTCTAGCAGGAACAGGCACTTTTAAAATTGAGTCTTTTCTGGCCAAGAAAATAGAATTTGTACATTTTAATCTTTCAGACATAAATTCTAATAAAGCTACTTTTGTTATCAAAGAAAGGATTACGCGAGACTCAGACGGCGATGGCATCACAGATGATTTAGATACTGACAGCGACAACGATTCAATCCCCGATTTAATTGAAGCGCAACCTAACAATTCAGTCGCTATCTCTAATATCGACACTAATAAAGATGGCTTAGATAATGCATTCGAACCAGGTTTTACACCATTTGATAATGACAATGATGGAATTCCTGATTATCTGGACTTAGATAGCGATAATGATGGAATTTTAGATTCAGATGAAACTGCAAATGACTTAGACGCCGACGGTATCAAAAATTATCGCGATTTAGACAGCGACGACGATTTATGTCTAGACGTAGCTGAAGCAGGATTTATAGATGGGGATACAGATGGAAGATACGGAAATTCTCCAGTGAGTGTAAATGCCAATGGACTCGTTAATGGAGCCTCATACAATTCTCCAAATCTAAATTATCTTATTGCTGCACCTATTGAAATTTTGACTCAACCGCAAGCGACAGCTACCTGCGAATTAGAAAATACTTTCATTACACTGACTGATAATGGAGGAAACACCTATCAATGGCAACTTTCAACAGATGGAATTAATTGGAGTGATCTTGTCAACAACGTTACTTATTCTGGTGTACAAACAAAGACATTAGAACTCAAAGGCATCACCACTACTATGAATAATTATCAATATCGTGTTGCATTAAATAAAATAGGAAATAGTTGTGGATTAATTTCTGATCCTACTATATTAACTGTTTATCCTAAACCTCTTATCAATTCGCCTATTGTATTAACGCAGTGCGATGATGATACTAATGGACTAACCACTTTTAATATAACTCAAAAAAACAGCTTTATTTCAGTAGATTATTTAGTAAATACCTTTACTTATTTTGAAAATAGTATGGATGCTATTAATGGTTTTGGAGCTTCTAAAATTGTAAATCCTATTGCTTATGTAAATACAGTACCATTTAACCAAACAATTTTTGTTAGAGTAGAAAATGGAAATGGCTGCACTACAGTGGGTAGCATAGAATTAAAAATTTCTACTACTACAATACCTCCCACTTTTACACAACCTTTTACGGTTTGTGATGATTTAACAGCTAATCCCAATTCAGATTATGATGGTATTTCAGTCTTTGATTTTCATCAAGTTACCAATAGAATAAAAAGTCTATATTTTACTGGATCTAATCCTTACACAATAACTTACTATCGAAATGAAAGCGATGCCTTATCAGAAATAAATGCTTTAAACCAAACCGTTCCATCGGATCCTTTTGATCCCACAAGTATCTATAATTATAGAAATATTGGGTATCCTAATACTCAAAAAATTTGGATTCGGGTAGACAGCGAAATTGATAACGCCTGTTTTGGACTCGGACCGTATATCACACTCACAGTAGAGAAAACACCAATAGCCAATCCTGTTATAATTCCAAATCAATGTGATGATAATCAAGATGGTATTTTCACCTTTAATACCTCAACATTAGAAACAACATTGAGGGGAACAAATCAACCTTATGCAGTAACAACACGATATGTTGATGCATTCAATAATCCATTAAAAGATGAAAATGGAGTGCTAATAGATAGTCCATTTCCAGCGTCATTTACCACAAGATCACAGGTTATAAAGGCTATTATAACAAACAATACAACATTACAATGTTTTGATGAGACCTTGATCACATTTACCGTTGATAAATTACCTAAGGCTTTGAATATACCTACAGCACTAACAACAATATGTGATGACGAAGTTGATCCCTTGCTGCAAGATGGGAAATATGCATTTGATACAAGTACATTTGAAGCAACAATCTTAGCAGGTCAAACTGGAATGACTGTGAAATATTTTGCTGCAAATGGAGATTTATTACCAAGTCCGTTACCAAATCCATTTATAACAAATACGCAAAACATTACTGCCGTAGTCGAAAATTCTATAAACCCGAGCTGTAAGGCCACCATAATTATTCCCTTTATCGTAAACCCTTTACCTGCAATAAACTTGAATATCAATGGCGATGATAATGAATTAGTTTGTTCTAATTTACCTACCTTTTTTGTAACCTTAAACGCTGGAGTTACTGATACCTCAAAAATAAGTGATTATAAATATGAATGGTATAAGGACAATGCAGTTTTATTAGGAGAAATAAATCCGACTTTAAATATAAATTTAGAAGGCATTTACACTGTGCAAGTGACTACACTTACGGGCTGTTTTAGAATAAGGACTATTAAAGTTACCGCTTCTGATATTGCAACGATAAGCACTATTGATATAGAAGACTTAACTGATATAAATAAAGTAATAATAAATGTAACAGGGACTGGACTATATGAATATAGTTTAGATGATCCTGATGGACCATTTCAATCGTCAAATATCTTTGACAATGTACAAGGTGGAATTTATGATGTTTATATAAATGATGTTAATGGTTGCGGAATTGTGAAGCAAAGAATATCAGTTCTCGGAATTCCAAAATTTTTTACGCCTAATAATGATGGTTTAAATGATTTTTGGAAAGTAAAAGGGATTAACAGCAATTTTAACTCGAAGTCAATCATTTATATTTTTGATCGCTACGGAAAATTACTAAAACAACTAAATGCTACTGGACTGGGTTGGGACGGAACATTTAAAGGACTTCCATTACCATCTGATGATTATTGGTACTCCATAATGTTAGAAGATGGACGTGAAGCTAAAGGAAATTTCAGTTTAAAAAGATAATAAGAAGTATTTGGGCGTGCCGCCATAAATAAAAGGGCCACCTCATAATTACAGTGATCTGGCCCTTTTATTTACGCCGTCAGGCTATCCGCGCTACTTCGGTAGCTTGCTACTATCCTTCACGCGCTCAACATATAACAAAACGCGTGCTTGATTCCCGAAACCTGATAAAAATAAAAATCCCAAATTTCAGTAATTGGAATTTGGGATTTTTAATATTGATATTATAATATTTTAGATTTTAAATCTTTTTCTATCAGTTTCAGTCAAATAAATTTTTCTTATACGAATAGATTTTGGAGTTACCTCAACATATTCATCTTTTTGAATATACTCTAAAGCCTCTTCAAGAGAGAAAATAATTGGAGGAATGATTCTTGCTTTTTCATCATTACCAGAAGAACGAACATTTGACTGTTTTTTCATCTTAGTAACATTTACACTCATATCATCGCTACGTGAATTCTCGCCAATTACTTGACCTTCATAAATTTCATCATTTGGATTCACAAAGAATTTACCGCGATCTTGTAATTTATCAATAGAATAAGGTATTGCTTTACCATTTTCCATAGAAATCAACGATCCGTTATTACGTCCAGGAATAGTTCCTTTAAAAGGTTCATATCCTATAAATCTATGAGACATAATGGCTTCACCAGCAGTAGCGGTCAATAATTGATTACGCAATCCAATAATTCCACGAGATGGAATATTGAATTTTATAATCATACGCTCGCCTTTACCTTCCATGCTCAACATCTCTCCTTTACGGATAGTAACAAACTCAACCGCTCTTCCAGAAAGATTCTCTGGCAAATCAATAGTTAATTCCTCAATTGGCTCACATTTTTTACCATCAATTTCTTTGATAATAACTTGTGGTTGCCCTATTTGTAATTCATATCCCTCTCTTCTCATTGTTTCAATAAGAACAGATAAATGTAATACACCACGGCCAAAAACCATAAACTTATCAGCTGAATCAGTTTCACCTAATTTCATTGCTAAGTTTTTCTCTAATTCTTTATTTAAACGGTCTCTAATATGACGAGAAGTTACAAACTTACCCTCTTTTCCAAAGAATGGAGAATCATTAATAGTAAATAACATACTCATAGTAGGCTCATCAATAGCAATTGAAGCTAAAGCTTCTGGATTTTCATAATCAGCAATAGTATCACCAATTTCAAAACCTTCAACACCTATAATAGCACAAATATCACCTGCTATAACTTCTTGTACTTTTTTACGACCAAGCCCTTCAAAAGTATGTAATTCTTTAATTCTAGATTTAGAAATTGTACCATCTCTTTTTACCAAAGATATTGGCATTCCTTCTCGTAAAACACCTCTTTCAAGACGACCAATAGCAATACGACCTGTAAAAGCAGAGAAGTCTAATGAGGTAATCAACATTTGAGGGGTTCCTTCCGATACTTTTGGCGCAGGCACATTAGCAATAACCATATCTAATAAAGGCTCAATATTTGTAGTTTGATTTCTAAAATCATCTGACATCCAGTTATTTTTAGCTGAACCATAAACAGTAGGGAAATCTAATTGCTCTTCTGTAGCACCTAATTCGAACATTAGATCAAAAACTTTTTCGTGAACTTCTTCAGGAGTACAGTTTTCTTTATCTACTTTATTTATTACAACACATGGTTTTAAACCAAGGTCTAACGCTTTTTGTAACACAAAACGTGTTTGTGGCATTGGGCCTTCAAAAGCATCTACAAGTAGACAAACTCCATCAGCCATATTTAACACGCGCTCTACCTCTCCACCAAAATCGGCGTGACCAGGAGTGTCAATAATATTAATTTTTGTTCCTTTATATTGAACAGAAACATTTTTAGAAGTAATCGTAATACCTCTTTCACGCTCTAAGTCGTTGTTATCAAGTATTAAATCTCCTGTATTTTCATTGTCACGAAACAACTGACAATGATACATAATTTTATCAACCAAAGTTGTTTTACCGTGATCGACGTGGGCAATAATAGCAATATTTCTTATAGATTCCATCTGTGTTTTTTAATGGGTGCAAATGTACAATTAATTTTTTATAATGAACTATTAGTTTAATGTAAATATGAGTTGAATATCAGCAAATTAGTAAAAATATTATAGTTTAAATCATATTATTTAACTACAATTAGCTCATTTATCACTCTTTTTTTGATACCAATAACAATCAGTAATTCCACTTATTTATAAAAATAGTACTGGAAAAGTTTAAAACATAAAAAAAGCTCTCATTAAAAATGAGAGCTTTTTTTATATACGTTAAAGTGTATTACTTACAATTTAGAAACAAGTTTCGTTAATTTAGATTTTAAATTAGACGCTTTGTTATCATGAATAATATTCTTTTTAGCTAATTTATCAATCATAGAGATTACATTTGATAATTTAGAAGTAGCTTCTGATTTATCTGTTGCTAATCTTAATGCTTTTATTGCATTACGAGTAGTTTTATGTTGATATCTATTTAATACTCTTCTCTTTTCGTTAGTTCTGATTCTCTTTAGAGCTGATTTATGATTTGCCATTTTATTACTTTTTTTCTTTTACTAATTTTTTGTAGTCCGTAAGGGAATCGAACCCCTGTTACCAAGACGAAATCTTGGCGTCCTAACCCCTAGACGAACGGACCATTATCCCCTAAGTTTTTTCAATCTAAAAATTGAATTTTTGTAGCCCGTAGCGGAATCGAACCGCTCTTACATGGATGAAAACCATGCGTCCTAACCGATAGACGAACGGGCCATTTTTCCTTTCAAGTTAAGGACACCTATACTGCAATAAAAATAGTAGCCCGTAGCGGAATCGAACCGCTCTTACATGGATGAAAACCATGCGTCCTAACCGATAGACGAACGGGCCCTGCTTCTCTAATGCGGATGCAAAAATACAACTATTTTTGACACGCACAATAGCTTACGCAAAAAAAAATATTTTTTTTTAATAAGCCTTTGCAAACAGCACTCTCCCCATTGATTTTTCCCCAGAAAATACACAACTTCCAGTCTGTGGAATGCTGTTTAAAGGAATGCATCTTATAGTGGCTTTGGTCAAGTCTTTTATCTTTTCTTCAGTAGCTGCCGTTCCATCCCAATGTGCTGAAACAAAACCACCTTTACGCTCTAAAACTTCTTTAAATTGATCAAAATTTTCAACTTCCGTAATATGAGCATCTCTATATTGCAATGCTTTTGAAAACAAGTCTGATTGAATTTTTTCTAATAAGTCGCTAATATATGTTACAATTCCCTGCTTTGAAACAACTTCCTTTGTCAAGGTATCTCTTCTAGCAATCTCGAAAGTTCCATTTTCTAAATCCTTTGGACCTACCGCTACTCGTATAGGTACTCCTTTTAATTCCCACTCTGCAAATTTAAAACCTGGTTTTTGAGTTGTTCTACTATCAAATTTAACAGAAATGTTCAATTTTCTTAATGACGCTGTAAGTAGGTTTACTTCATCAGAAATTGCTGCTAACTGTTCCTCACTTTTATAAATAGGCACAATTACTACTTGTATAGGTGCTAAATTAGGTGGCAAAACTAAACCTTGATCATCGGAATGGGTCATTACTAATGCACCCATCAAACGCGTAGACACTCCCCAAGACGTTCCCCAAACATATTCTTGTTTCCCATCAGCATTTGCAAATTTTACATCAAAAGCTTTTGCAAAATTCTGACCTAAAAAATGAGAGGTTCCTGCTTGTAATGCTTTTCCATCTTGCATCAATGCTTCAATACAATATGTTTCCTCTGCGCCAGCAAATCGTTCTGTCTCTGTTTTAATTCCTCTCATAACTGGTATTGCCATAAAATTTTGTGCAAAATCAGCATAAACATTCATCATTTTTTCTGATTCTTCTACAGCTTCTTCTCTAGTAGCATGAGCTGTATGTCCTTCTTGCCATAAAAATTCTGCCGTACGTAAAAACAATCTGGTCCTCATTTCCCATCGTACTACATTGGCCCACTGATTAATTAACAATGGTAAATCTCTATAAGACTGAACCCACCCTTTGTATGTAGACCAAATAATAGCTTCACTGGTAGGACGAACAATTAATTCTTCTTCCAATTTTGCATTAGGATCAACCATTAATTTTCCTGGCTTATCAGGATCGTTCTTTAACCTATAATGAGTTACAATAGCACATTCCTTTGCAAATCCTTCTGCATTTTTCTCTTCGGCTTCAAACATGCTTTTTGGCACAAACAATGGAAAATAAGCATTTTGATGTCCCGTTTCTTTAAACATGCGATCCAACTCAGCTTGCATTTTTTCCCATATTGCATAACCGTATGGTTTGATCACCATACAACCTCTCACTCCTGAATTTTCGGCTAAGTCGGCTTTGACTACCAACTCGTTATACCATTTTGAATAATCTTCTGATCTCGTAGTTAAGTTCTTACTCATACTTAATAGTTTGGCATAAATATTGCATTAATAATTTTACATAAATAGTTCAGCAAAACTAACTATTTTTGTAATGTACAACAATAAAAAAATCATCGATATGAAAACTAATATTCTCAACACAAAAAATACGCCTCTATATTCCTTATTAGGATTACTGAGCGTCTTATTGACCTCTTGTGGCTCCTATCAAAATAGTTCTTATTATGATTCTGACGGCATCTATGGAAATACTGCAACGATAAATATTGAAAGGGAGAATCAAAATAATCGTAATACTAAAACTCAGTATAAAGATTACTTTGAATCGCTACAAAACGACAATGAATCCAATGAAATTTTTACTAATGTTGATGATTATAATAGTTATGATTTAGATCAAAATGTTGCTGATAGTAACAACAGAAATTATGCTGGTTGGGGTAGCAATCCACAAAACATTAGCATCAATGTTTATGATAATGGTTGGGCAATGAACAACTGGTATGGAAGTAATTATTACGGGAATAATTGGTACGGAAATAATTTCTATGGCGATCGTTTTTATGGAAATAACTGGTATGGAAATAACTTTTACGGAAATAGCTACGGTTGGAATTATGGTTATGGATGGGGAATGAATGTAGGGTTTGGATGGAACAACTGGTATGGAAATAATTATTATGGGAATAATTATTATGGGAATAACTGGCGAAATTCAAATTATTATGACAACAGAACTCGATCTTATAATGTAGGGAGACGCGGATCAATTTCTACCAATTCTGGAGATAATGCTAGAAGTTCAGTAAATTCTAGATTAGAAAATAATACAATTAGTAGAAGAGCATTAGAGTCAAATAATAGACAAAGTATTGATCTTAGAAGAAATTCATCTGATAGAAATTTAAGAACAACTCCTACTTTTTCTAGAAATCAACCACAAATACAAAATAATTCGCAAAATAATAATCAAAATGTTCCACGTAGAGGAAATACGAATAACGGACGTATAGAAAATAATTCTTCTCAAAGATCATATACTCCGTCATCGAGAAGTGAAGATAACTCAAGATCTTATACTCCAAGTACCAACAGCAACTCAAGATCATCTGGTAGTGAAGGTAGATCGTCAGGTGGAAATTCAAGATCGTCAGGTTCAAGAGGTGGTAGAGGATAAAAATAAATCATTATCTTCCTTTAAATAAATTAAAAATATCAAGATATTAAACAGATGAAAAAATACATATATTTATTAGCATTGGGATTTACAGCTAGCATGGTGCAATCACAGGAAATTTCTGATGCGCTACTTTATTCTCAGCAAAATTTGAATGGTACAGCACGTTTTAGCGCTATGAGTGGAGCTTTTGGTGCATTAGGAGGTGATTTATCTTCTATAAATGTAAATCCAGCAGGTTCAGCAATATTTGTAAACAACCAATTGGGACTTACTATAAGTAATTCTAATACTAAAAATAATTCTAATTATTTTGGCACAAAAGCATCAGATAAACAAAGTTCATTTGATTTAAATCAAGCAGGAACTGTTTTTGTTTTTAATAATAAAAAAGATAGCGATTGGACTAAAATATCTTTAGGTGTGAATTATGAAAATATCAATAATTTTGACAATAAATTATTTTCATCAGGAACAAATCCCAATAATTCAGTTGATAAATATTTCTTAAGTTATGCCAATACTGGAAATAATGGAGCTCCAATACCTCAGGAATTTGTAAATAGAAAAACGAATGAATCCATTTCAGATTTATATACATATTTAGGTAATAATTTACCTAATGGATTTGCAGCTCAGCAAGCCATGATTGCATTTTATGATCAAGGATTTATTATTGACGCCGTAGATGTTAACAATCCTAATAGTACTTATTCATCACTTGTTCCTAAAGGCGGAAATTATTATCAAGAGAATTCAGTGGTAAGCACTGGCTATAATGGAAAATTATCTTTTAACGCTGCAACCTCATACAAGGATAAATTATTTATTGGATTAAACTTAAATTCGCATTTTACAGATTTACAAAAAAATTCACGTTTTTATGAAGATAATAATGCAGCATTAACGAGTGACTATACGGTTTCTCAAATACAATTTGATAATATATTAAATACGTATGGAAATGGATTCTCTTTTCAAGTGGGTGCTATTACTAAACTTACGAATGAATTTCGTGTAGGTTTAGCTTATGAATCACCAACATGGTTAACCCTTACTGACGAACTTTCTCAAAAATTAACTGTAGTGAGTAGTGCATCTAATGCTAATGATGCAACTGAGGTAGTAGATCCAAGAGTAGTAAACATATACGAACCTTACAAATTACAAACACCAAGTAAGATTACGGGAAGTTTGGCTTACGTATTTGGAAAATCAGGTCTTATTAGTTTAGATTATGCAATGAAAGATTACAGTAATATTAAACTTAAATCAGGATTTGATGCTTTAAATAATGATATTAATTCTTTGCTTGATAATACAGGTGAACTTCGTATTGGAGCAGAATACAGAATCAAAGCAGTAAGTTTTAGAGGTGGTTATCGTTATGAGCAAAGTCCTTATAAAAATGGGATAACAATAGGAGATCTTACAGGATACTCCGCTGGTTTAGGGTATAATTTTGGCTCAACTAAATTAGATTTAGCATATTCTTATGCTAAAAGAAATACTGAACAAGGATTTTTTGGAAAAGGATTTACTGATGGAGCAAAAATAGATGCAATAAGTAATAATTTATTTGTCACATTAATGTTTGAATTATAATTGATATTAAATATATTCATTAATCCGTTTCATGTTTTTGAAGCGGATTTTTTTTTAAATCGAGTATCTTTTTTAACTTATTAAAAGTTCACTATAAATTACAGCACTCTACACCAAAAACCTATTTGTACTTTTGCTGATCATTACGCCAAATAAGATGAAATGAAATTGAAATAAGTTCAGTTTCAATAAAAAATTGTAATTTTGCCAAATTCCCAAATTATAGGGATTATAATACTATGAGAACGAAGTCTTTAAAAAAGAATAAAATAAATGTGATCACTCTTGGGTGTTCAAAAAACGTATATGATAGTGAAGTGCTAATGGGTCAGCTTCGTGCAAGCGGAAAAGATGTAGCACATGAAGCTCCAGAAGCCGAAGAAGGAAATATTATTGTGATAAATACTTGCGGTTTCATAGATAATGCAAAAGCAGAATCAGTGAACATGATTTTGGAATACGCTGACAAAAAGGAAAGAGGTTTAGTTGATAAAGTGTTTGTTACAGGATGTTTATCTGAACGTTACAGACCGGACTTGGAAAAAGAAATTCCTAATGTAGATCAGTTTTTTGGAACTACGGAATTACCTGCCCTTTTAAAAGCTTTAGGAGCTGACTATAAACATGAGTTATTAGGAGAGCGTTTAACAACGACTCCAAAAAACTATGCCTATTTAAAAATTTCAGAAGGTTGTGACAGACCCTGTAGTTTTTGTGCGATCCCATTAATGCGAGGAAAAAATGTATCTCAAACTATTGAAAAATTAGTAAAAGAATCAGAGGGTTTAGCAAAAAATGGCGTAAAGGAACTCATTTTAATTGCACAAGATTTAACGTATTACGGTTTAGATATTTATAAAAAACGTGCCCTTGGTGAATTGCTTGGAGCGTTAGTCAAAGTAGAAGGAATTGAATGGATTCGTTTACATTATGCTTTCCCTACTGGTTTTCCTATGGATGTTTTGGAAATTATGAAGCGTGAGCCTAAAATATGTAATTATCTAGATATTCCATTACAACATGTTTCAGATTCTATTTTGAAATCGATGCGTCGTGGAACTACACAAGAAAAAACGACAAGATTATTAAAAGAGTTTAGAGCCGCTGTCCCTGGTATGGCTATTCGTACTACCTTGATTGTAGGATATCCTGGCGAAACACAAGAAGATTTTAATACATTAAAAGAATTTGTTCAGGAAATGAAGTTTGACAGAATGGGATGTTTTGCTTATTCTCATGAAGAAAACACTCACGCTTATCTCTTAGAAGATGATGTCCCAGATACTGTAAAACAAGAGCGTGCTAATGAAATTATGGAATTACAATCTCAAATTTCTTGGGACTTAAATCAAGAGAAAGTGGGTCAAACTTTCAAATGTATTATCGATAGAAAAGAAGGAGGCCACTTTGTAGGTCGTACAGAATTTGATAGTCCTGATGTAGACAACGAGGTTTTAATTGATGCCTCAAAACATTATGTTAAAACAGGTGAGTTTGCAATGATAAAAATTATTGATGCAACAGAATTCGATTTATACGGAGAACCAGCTTAAGAATGGAAATGTGATTTAAAACATTAATTATGAAACTAATTCAATCGCTACTTATTTTATTATTTGTTACTTTATTTTCAAATTCTGCAATTGCACAATATGGAAATAACGGGTATAATAATGGTTACAACAATGGATATGGAAATAATTACGGCAGTAATCGCCGCATGAATAGCGGTATGGATCAATCCATGTCGCAACAAAAACCAAAAGAGATACCTGTTGAAGTTACCGTGGCTAAAATTATGGAGCAAATAAAACCTGAATTAATTCTTGATGAACTACAGGTAATTGCTATTTCTAACCTATTAATAGAAAGTATGCGAACACAAGGAATGCTGATGAAAGCAGAAGTTAGTCAAGATGAAAAAATCGCAAACTTTACCGCTTTGAATGAGGTTACCGATAGAAAAATTATGGAGTTATTAAACAATGATCAAAAAGAGAAATATAAAATTTTGAACGATCAATCTAAAAGTCCAAAAAAAGCTAAAAAGAAAAAAAATCGCGATAATTAACACTATTTCTTTACCACCTCTATCTCATGAGAAACCTTTTTTATTGTATTATTTTTGCTGCCATCACAATATCCTGTTCTACCAATCCTTATAAAAAAAGTGAAAAAGTATATGATGAGCAACTAAAAACTTTAACCAAAACTATTTCAAATAAGGAAACGGTTATTTTACCCGTAATTAATACTTATAAAATTACTAGTAATCCCTCCTATACTGAGAATTTATTGAATATTAAAGATTCCATTTCAAAAATGGAACTTACGATTTTAAAAAATGGTGTAAATACGGAATGGATTGGTACTGTAAATTTTAATTTACGAAAACCTAATTTTATTATTCTTCATCATACTGCTCAAGACTCAATACAGCAAACTATTAAAACATTTACTTTAACTCGCACACAAGTGAGTGCGCATTATGTAATAGGCGATGACGGTAGAGTTGTGCAAATGTTAAATGATTACTTAAGATCATGGCATGCTGGAAATGGATACTGGGGCAAAAATACGGACATTAATTCAGCCTCTATAGGAATTGAATTAGACAATAATGGATTTGAGCCTTTTTCTGAATCTCAAATAAATAGTCTATTAGCACTTTTAACAAAATTGCAAAAAGATTATAATATTCCGCCACAGAATATCATTGGTCATTCTGATATTGCGCCTCGAAGAAAAGTAGATCCTAGTGTATTATTTCCTTGGAAAACACTCGCTGAAAAGGGATTTGGTGTATGGCCAGATGATATATTAGAAAATGCCCCAATTGATTTTAATGTAGAACAAGGGTTGCGCATAATAGGATATAATACTAAAAATTTAGCTGCTGCTATTACTGCATTTAAATTACATTTTATTCAAACTGATCTCACGCCACTTTTAGACGAAAAAACTATAAATACTATTTACAATGTCTATAAAAAGCAATTGTAAATGATTATCTCAATGAAAACGAGAATAAAGATTATAACTACAATTTTATTCTCGTTTCTTTATTTATGAAAAATTATTCTATAACTATAGATTTCATATTCATAAATTCTCTAATTCCTACCGTTCCTAATTCTCTACCATAACCAGATTTTTTAATTCCTCCAAAAGGAATTCTTGAATCTGAAAGAACTAAAGAGTTTACAAAAACGTTACCTGCTTCAATTTTTCTTGCTAGCTTATAAGCATTTTCTCTATTTTCTGTCCAAATTGCTGCTGCTAAACCATATCTATGATTATTAGCAATTACAACAGAATCATTTTCGTCTTTTGCTCTAATTACTGTTGCAAGTGGTCCAAAAGTCTCTTCTTGAAACGCAATAGAATCAACGCTAACAAAATCAATTAAAGTGGGTTGGAAATTACAATTGTCATGGGCTCCGCCTAATACAAGCTTAGCTCCTTGCTGTAAAGATTTTTCCAATTGATTAGCTAGTGTATCCGCTAAATCCAGTCGAGCCAATGGCCCTAACTGAATTCCTTGTTCCAAAGGATTTCCTTGTTTAAGAGACTGAATATTTTTAGAAAACAAGGATACGAATTCATCAGCGACTTTTTCTATAACGATAAAACGTTTGGCACAAATACAAGCTTGGCCAGCGTTAAGCATTCTAGAATGAGCCGCAACCTCAGCAGCTTTTTCCAAATTTGCGTCATTCAACACTATAAAGGCATCAGAACCTCCTAACTCCATCACACTCTTTTTTATATGCTTCCCTGCCAAACCAGCAACTGAAGAGCCTGCACCTTCACTACCAGTTAATGTGATTCCCTGAACAATATGAGAAGCGATCACGCTTTCCACTTGGGAGATTTCGATGCTAATTTGTTGAAAAACACCTTCTGGAAATCCAGCTTCTAGAAAAGCATTTTCAATCGCTTTGGCACAACCTATCACATTCGAAGCATGTTTTAAAAGTGTTACATTCCCAGCCATAATCGTTGGTGCAGCATAACGTAAGACCTGCCAAAAAGGATAATTCCAAGGCATAACGGCAAAAACTGCTCCCATTGGATCATAAACAGACATACTCTTGAAGGCCGTATCATAATACTGATCCTTTAGCATTTCCTCTGCGTAGTCTGCATAATAATCACAATTTGAAGCTGATTTTTCTACCTCAGCAATACTTTCAGAAATGATTTTACCCATTTCATTAGTAATTAATAGACCTAATTTTTCTTTATTTGCTCTTAGTACTTCTGCCAATTTTCGCATCTTATCCGCTCTTTGTTGAAAAGAAGTCTTTTTCCAATTTTTAAAGGCAGCTTCAGATAGTCGTAACTTCTTATTGAGTTCAGAAATGGTTAATGATTCATACTCAGCAATTACATCTTGCGAAAATGGATTTATAGATTTGAATAACATCTTTCTTATTTTTTAAATTATTTTTAAAGGCAATATTATGGAAATGAGTAAAGTTTTTTTAACCATGGAGAAGATTATAGAACTTATGTGTTCTGGCTAAAACGATAACATTACCGATCGTGAAATCTTTATAGCTAGCAGATGAATATACCAGTATTAGATTACCCCAAAATTCCTTCAATATGACCTAATTCTGCTTTGGAGAAATCTAGATTTTGTAAACTTTCAATATTATTATTTAACTGATTTACAGAACTTGCACCAATCAAAACTGAGGTCACTCGATTGTCTTTTAAGATCCACGCCAAAGCCATTTGTGCCAAAGATTGGTTTCTGTTTTTTGCTATTTCATTTAAAGCTATAATTTTTTCAACTTTAGCCCCAGAAACTTCTTCTAGTTGCAAATGTCCATTTGGATTGAAAGCTCTTGAATCTTCAGGAATTCCTTTTAAATATTTATCCGTTAAAAGTCCTTGTGCTAGTGGAGAAAAAGCAATGCAGCCTACTCCTTTTGCCTCGAGGATATCAAGTAAACCCTCTTCCGGTTTTCTAACAAACATTGAGTATTTCACTTGATGAATTAAGCATGGAGTACCTAAGCTTTTTAGAATTTCTGTCGCTTTTTGAGTTTGTTCTGGATTGTAATTAGAAATTCCTGCGTACAAAGCTTTTCCGCTTCGCACGGCATAATCAAGCGCCATCATCGTTTCTTCCAAAGGAGTTTCTGGATCAAATCGATGCGAATAAAATATATCCACATAATCGATATTCATCCGTTTTAAGCTTTGATCTAAGCTGGATAACAAATATTTTCTAGAACCTCCGTCCCCATAAGGACCATTCCACATAGTGTAACCCGCTTTTGTAGAAATTACGATTTCATCACGCAGATTTCCTTGAAAATTATTCTTCATTATCGTTCCAAAATTAGTTTCTGCTGAACCTGGAACTGGACCATAATTATTGGCTAAATCAAAATGGGTAATTCCTTTATCAAAAGCAGCCTTGACAATATCTTCTCCATTTTCAAAATTGTCAACTGATCCGAAATTATGCCATAATCCTAACGAAATTTGGGGTAATAATAAACCACTTTTGCCACATCTATTGTACTTCATTGTATCTATTTTTAAAAACTAAAATTTTTAATCATTCAAAGTTAAGCTAACGAATTCAGTTTTTACTTATTTTGTTTTTATAAATCAAAAGATTATTTCATAAAAAAACCAGCAATTTCAGCTGGTTTTTGAATTTTAAGACAAATCCATTTTTGGTCTTAACCAAAAACTATAAGGGAATATTTCCGTGTTTACGATTTGGAGTTACACTTACTTTATTTTCGAGCATACTAAATGCTTTTATTAATTTTCGTCTCGTCTCTTGTGGCAAAATAACTTCATCCACAAAACCTCTTTGCGCAGCAGTATAAGGATTAGCAAATAAATTAGCATATTCAGACTCTTTTTCTAATAGTTTTGCCTCGTGATCTTCCGCTTCATTTATTTCTTTTTTAAAGATAATTTCAGATGCACCTTTAGCGCCCATAACTGCAATTTCAGCAGTTGGCCAAGCAAAATTCATATCGGCACCAATGTGTTTTGAATTCATTACATCATACGCACCACCATACGCTTTACGGGTTATGACAGTTACTCTTGGCACCGTAGCTTCGCTTAAAGCATACAACAATTTAGCACCGTGAACAATAATTCCGTTCCATTCCTGATCGGTTCCTGGTAAAAATCCAGGAACGTCAACTAATACAAGCAATGGAATATTGAAGGCATCGCAGAAACGAGTAAATCGAGCTGCTTTTTTAGAACTATTAACATCTAAACAACCTGCTAAAACCATTGGCTGATTAGCAATAATACCAATACTTCGGCCACCTAGTCTAGCAAAACCTACAATGATATTGTCGGCGTAATTTTTATGAATTTCATAAAAGGAATCTTCGTCAATAATACCACTAATTACCTTGTGCATATCGTAGGGTTTATTTGGATTATCGGGAATTATAGCTTCTAATTCCTCTCTAATCTCATCACCTAATTTATATGGTAAAGTTGGCGCTAACTCTTTATTGCTTTGCGGTAAATAACTCAATAATCGTTTTAAATCCTCTAAACATTCTACATCATTTGTTGAAGTGCAATGAGCCACTCCTGATTTAGTAGAATGCGTACTTGCTCCACCTAATTCCTCTGAAGTTACCGTTTCATTAGTCACGGTTTTTACCACATTAGGGCCGGTAACAAACATGTAACTGGTGCCTTCCACCATCATAGTAAAATCAGTCATAGCTGGGGAATAAACTGCTCCACCAGCGCATGGACCCATTATAGCAGAAATTTGAGGAATTACTCCCGAAGCCTGCACATTTCTAAAAAAAATGTCGGCATAACCGCCCAGAGAACGAACTCCTTCTTGAATACGTGCTCCTCCAGAATCATTTAGTCCTATCATTGGCGCTCCCATTTTGACCGCCATATCCATTACTTTACATATTTTTTCGGCATGCGTTTCGGAGAGTGAACCTCCAAAAACGGTGAAATCTTGAGCAAAAATATACACTAATCGTCCATTGATTGTACCATATCCAGTAATGACACCGTCACCATAATACAACTCTTTTTCCATTCCAAAGTCAGCCGTACGATGGGTAACTAGCATTCCAATTTCTTCAAAAGAACCTTCATCCATTAAATAATTAACACGTTCTCTAGCGGTTAGTTTTTTATTCGAATGTTGCTTTTTAATACGATTTTTGCCACCGCCTAAATGAGCTTCAGCAATTTTATTTTTTAAAATATCTATTTTGTCTTTCATATTATTCTCTTTATGAACCACTGATTCGCAATTTTTATCTGTTCCTTACAATATTTTAAAATTGTATCAATTTAAATAGGTAATCGTACGATTTTTTGATCTTCAAAATATTGTTTTAATACTACCAGCGCAGCAATTTCAGCTTCTTTATTAATTTGATTCCTTAATGTCTCCGAGTTGTAATATTTCTTTACGAAATGCGTATCGAAATTTCCAGAGCGAAATGCTTCGTGTGCAAAAACAAATTTTCCAAATGGCAATGTGGTTTGCACACCTTCAACATGATAATCATCAATCGCTTTAATCATCAGCTGAATCGCTTCTTCACGGGTTTCGCCATAAGTTATTAACTTTGCTAGCATAGGATCATAATAAATAGGAATATCCATACCTTGTTCGAAACCATTATCTACCCGAATATTTTCACCAACTGGTATCTGATATACATCTAAATGACCAACGCTTGGCAAAAAATCATTCATAGGATCTTCGGCATAAACTCTTAATTCAACAGCGTGCCCTTTTATTTTTAAATCTTCTTGTCTAATTATTAATGCTTCGCCTCTTGCAACTCTAATTTGAAGTTCTACTAAATCAGTTCCTGTAATCCATTCCGTAACGGGATGCTCTACTTGTAGGCGCGTATTCATTTCGAGGAAATAGAAGTTATTATTTTCATCTAAAAGAAACTCAACCGTTCCCGCTCCTAAATAATCACATGACTTAGCTACTAAAACGGCCGCTTCACCCATTTTTTGACGTAATTCAGGTGTTAAAACTGAAGATGGTGCTTCCTCAATTACTTTTTGATGACGACGCTGGATGCTGCATTCCCTTTCAAATAAATGTAGAATATTGCCATGGCTATCCGCCATTACTTGGATTTCGATATGTCTTGGAGATGCCACATACTTTTCAATAAAAACAGAACCATCGCCAAAAGCAGCAATTGCTTCACTAATAGCGCGGTTCATTTGCGATTCAAAATCACTTTCTTTCTCTACTACTCGCATTCCTTTTCCACCGCCACCAGCAGAAGCTTTAATTAAAATTGGAAAACCAATTTCATTTGCTGCTTTTTTTGCCTTTTTAATATCGGTAATCGCCTCATCAACACCCGGAACCATTGGAATGTTATACTCTTTAACAGCTTCTTTGGCCGCTAATTTACTTCCCATAACTCGAATCGCTTTAGATTTCGGACCAATGAAAATAATGTTGTTATTTTCGCATTCTTCGGCAAAATCTGCATTTTCACTCAAAAAACCATAACCAGGATGGATTGCATCTACATTTAAGCTTTTGGCCACAGCTATAATTTTACTTCCTAGTAAATAAGATTCATTTGAAGGAGCTCCGCCAATACATACAGCCTCATCAGCAAATTTTACGTGAGGCGCATTTCTATCAACAGTTGAATAAACAGCAACTGTCTTAATTCCCATTTTTTGAGCAGTTTTCATTACTCGAATAGCAATTTCTCCTCTATTTGCAACTAATATTTTTTTCATTGTTTATTTTTTAACCGCAGATTAGCCAATTATAATAGTTTTAGAATTTAATAATATTAGTAAAATTAATTCTCTACTATAATTTGGTAAAATATCTTGTTTTTACTCAAACTCAATCAATAATTGCCCTTTGTCAACAGCATCGCCAACCGCTACGGTAATGGATTTGATCATTCCATCACGAGGCGAAAGGAAACTATTTTCCATTTTCATAGCACCAAGAATAATTAAGTTATCGTTTGCTTTGACTTCCTGACCTGCAACAACACTAATTTCTAGAATTAGTCCCGGCATAGGAGCTTTTATGAAATTTACTTGCTTAGTAAGTCCAACTTCAAAACCCATTTCCTTTATAAGTAAGTCTAATGGATTTGAAATAACTACAGTATAATTATTATTGTTGACCGTTACTGTATAGCTTTTTTGACTGAAATCAGAAGTGATGATTTCTACTTTGTAAGGTTTATTTTCGTGCAGAATATGAAATTTATTAGTTTCAATATTAACTGCATCTAATTGGGATATACTTTCCTTTTCTAATTCGAAATTGAAAGTATTATTTACATTTACTTTATAACCAATATTCATAACTACATTTTTTATTGGTTGTAAAAATAAGCAAAAAAATCGTTTTCGCGATTTAAAAAAAGTAGTTTTATGCTAAAATACTATAGTTATTATTTTAATAGCTATAGTACTAATAACCCAAATTCTCTTAAAGTCTTGACTGGTTTTGCATACCAGAACAACTCAAAATCTTCCAAACTACTTTCAAAATCATTTTTAACTTCTTGAAAAGTATATATTTTAGCATTAGAAACAGCTATTTTTTGAAGGATCTCCATTAGCCATTCTCCTTCAAGTTTATTAGTTTGAATACTAAAACTTTCTTTTTTATCGTGAAAAGTAAGCGTGACCATTTCCCAAGAATTTCCTTTTTTAGATTTTGTAAAATATTCAACGGCAGGTTTTGCTCCTAGCCAAACTATTTTAGAAAGCCCTTTAATCTCTAAAGGGGGAATTATTGATAAAGCCGTATAAATAAAATCTCGAGGAATTTTCGTTTTAGGAATTTTGAAATCAAACCAATCTTGCAACTCATAATCAAAACAAATTCCGTGCATGAAATTAAATAATGATTTTTTGAGTCCATAACTAAACCTTTCGTGATCTATTCCTGTTTTATCTATAAAGGCTATATCGTTGTTAGCGAAAGTTATTTCATTTTGTTGCGCAATTACTCCAAATTTCTCAGGATACATCCCAACAGGACTATGCGCCGTCATAGCAAATTGATGCCAAAAACCAGATTGTAAAACGCCAGCCTCAAATAATTGCCGCACCATTTCCAGACTGTCTATCGTTTCTTGAACGGTTTGTGTAGGATAGCCATACATTAAATAAGCGTGAACCATCACTCCAGCTTCAGTAAAATTGCTAGTCACTTTTGCTACTTGTTCAACTGTAACTCCTTTGTCAATAAGCTTTAGTAATCTATCCGAAGCCACTTCAAGACCACCAGAAACGGCAATACAACCAGATGCTTTAAGCAAGAGACACAAATCTTTTGTAAAGCTTTTTTCAAATCGAATATTAGTCCACCAAGTTACAGCTAGATTTCTTCTCAGGATTTCAAGTGCTAGCGCCCGCATCAGTGCCGGAGGTGCAGCTTCATCTACATAATGGAAACCATTTTGTCCGGTTTGCTCAATCATTTCCTCCATTCGATCACAGAGCAAACTAGCGGCAACGGGCTCATAAATTTTGATGTAATCCAATGAAATATCACAAAAAGTACATTTTCCCCAATAGCAACCATGTGCCATCGTCAGTTTATTCCATCTTCCGTCACTCCACATTCGGTGCATTGGATTTACGATTTCAATAACTGAAATGTACTTATCTAAAAGCAAATCCGAATAATCAGGTGTGCCAACTTGTGCTTGTTTGTAATCTGGCTTGGTCGAATTATTTTTATAAACTACTTTTCCATTTTCAAGCAGCAATGTTCGTTTATATTTTTTTTCCGCTTCTTCAAAGTTTGCGGATTTTATCAATTCTTCAATTGGAACCTCACCATCGTCTAAGGTTATAAAATCGAAAAATTCAAAAACGCGCACATCCGATACTGATCGGAGTTCTGTATTTGGGAAACCGCCACCCATCGAAATTTTAATATGTGGGTGATTTTCTTTTACCCATTGTGCAGCGCGAAAAGCAGCATATAAATTACCTGGGAAAGGAACAGAAATAAGAAACATAGTAGGCTTTACAGTCTCAATTCGATCTTTTAAAATCGAAATAAAGATGGCGTCAATATATGTTCGTTTTTGCTGCAACGCTGTATACAACTCATCAAAGGAATTAGCGCTGCGCCCCAAACGTTCTGCATAGCGACTAAAACCAAAGTTTTCATCGATGCATTCTACGATAAAATCTGAAATATCTTCTAGATATAGAGTGGCTAAATGTTTAGCTTTATCTTGTGTACCCATTGTTCCAAACGCCCAATCGAGTTCCTCTAGTTGTGCAAATCGGGAAGCTTCTGGGAGGAAATCTTCCTGACAAATTTGAAGTGCTAAAGTTGGATTTTTTCCTTGCAAAAATCGGATTACAGAATTTATCGTTTTAATATATTCAGCTTGCAAAGCAAAAATACGTTTCGAGTTTGCAGAGACACTACTTTCTATTTTTGCAACAGCAAACAAATCTTTCAACCCTTCTTTCGAAAATAATTGCAAGATCACCTCGATACCAAAATCAGCTTGAACGGACTCTACATTAATAGTGTTTAAAAAACCTTTAATATATGCACTAGCAGGATACGGTGTATTCAATTGCGTAAAAGGAGGCGTGATAACTAGCAATTTTGTTTTCAAGAGGTAATTATTTTGTGCAAAAATAGTGGATAATTATTTAAAACGATTTCAGTTTATGATAGTATTAATTATGCTAAATATTTTCTTGGAATAATTATGTTAATAGTTCTGAATTATCTTATCAGTAATAGTACAATAAAAATATTTCTTTAATCAAAAAAAAATCTTTAATCCAAACTAATTAGCGAGACAAATTTTTGAGTTGCTTTATACTTAAAATAAAAGATGAATAAATAAATGATTGTCACAAAGTCAAAAAAATCCTTAGTCTTAAAATATTATAAAGGATTAGATGGTAAGGAAATCGCATTGATTTGTAGATTAATAACAAGCGCTACTTTATTATATCATAGAATAGTTAAAAAAGCGAATGAGGAAACAATCGTAATACGTTTATAACTTCTAAAATAATTGTAATATGGTGTTTCATTAGATAATCTCATCATCTGAAATTAGAATCATTATTTTTGAAATCCATCTTTTGTTAAGGAATAGCTAAAATAAGAAGAAATTTTAATCAAAAAAAAGTATAAATAGCAAGATGGCTATGGTATCATTTGAATAAAGCTGGCTCTTTTCGATCCATAGTGCACTAAATCAAATATTTACTAAGCTGAATTAAAAATCTATGTAAAAAAAAATTTATGCTAAGGAAAAGCTAAATAATTGCTACCTTACAACCCCAATTAATGATAAATATTTATCAACTGATCTTAATATTAATATAAAAGTATGAAAATAGAAATAGTATAGAAATGAATTAAAATAAAATCAGAATTAATTTCGCTTTTACATTTGTTTAAAAATCGGCTTCCACTAAAGCATTTATTTGACCGTTGCTGATTATATTTCAAACAATTCAAAAAATCAATTTTTGATTTAGAAATTAAAAACAAAGATTGCACAATACCCAATAATAGTAATAATCAAACAAACTTAATTATGAAAAAAACTGTTGTAAAACAACGATTACTACATCGAATCATGAAAATAACTTTAATTCAATTTGTGATAGCTTTTGTGTTTTCCACTATTACGATGGCAAACAGTCTTAAAAAGCTAACCGATATAGATTATAATGTAAATTCTTTAAAATTAATAGCAGATAATGGAAAACTGCCAAATGATTTAAATCCTGAAAAAGTTAAAAAAGAGTTAGCTGTTGCCCCAATTGTGAGAGGACGAGTGGTAGACCAATCAGGATTACCGCTACCAGGAGCTACCGTAATGGCTAAGGGAACGAACAAAAGCGTTATTACTGATTTTGATGGTAATTTTACCATTGACATGCCTGATAATAGCACAAGACTTGTTATATCTTACATCGGTATGACCACTCAGGAAGTGGCCATTAAGACTACCGCAATGACAATTGTTTTAGTAGAAAACGAGCAAAGCTTAAAGGAAGTTGTCATTACAACTGGATATGAAAAAACGTCTAAAAGAACCTTTACTGGAGCAATTAGTAAAATTACTGGTAAAGAGTTGATGGTAGAAGGAGTTGTGGACATTAGTAGAATGATTGAAGGTAAAGCGGCAGGTGTAACTGTTCAAAACGTTACTGGAACTTTTGGTACTGCACCAAAAATCACCGTTCGTGGATCTTCTTCTATCTTTGGAGATACAAAACCTTTATGGGTAATTGATGGTATTGTGCAAGAAGATATTGTAAATCTTTCTTTTGCTGATTTAGCTTCTGGAAATTCAGAAACTTTGATCAGTTCATCAATCGCTGGATTAAATGCTAGTGATGTATTGAGCATTGAAGTGCTTAAAGATGCATCTGCTACTTCTATTTATGGATCAAGATCTCTTAATGGTGTTGTCGTTGTAACCACAAAACAAGGTAGAAGAGAATCTCCTTTAAGTGTTACTTATACATTAGATCAAACTGCGAGAACTGTACCATCTTATAGTCAGTATGACATCTTGAATTCTCAAGAGACAATGAGTATTTTAAAAGAAATGGAAGCTAAAGGTTTTTTAGATTTACCGTCAACGGCTCAAGGTCGTTACGGAGGAGTGTTTAATATTCTTGCAAAGGCAATAAACACTTATGATCAAACTAGCGGAACTTTTGGAGTAAGAAATGATGAGCCTAGCAGAAATGCATTTTTGAGAAAATATGAATTGGCAAATACAGACTGGTTTAAAGTTTTATTTAGACCATCAATTACACAAAATCATTCTTTAAGCTTTTCTGGTGGTGGAAAAAATAACGCCTACTTCGCCTCTTTAGCTTTTTATACTGATCCAGGCTGGACTGTTGCTGATGGTGTAAATCAATTATCATCAAATTTGAAAAATACGTTTTTTATCAATGATAAATTAAGTTTAACATTATCAACTCAAGCTTCTGTAAGAAATCAATCAGCACCGGGAAGTTATGATAGCCTTAGAGATGGTGTAAGTGGAAGCACTACAAGAGATTTTGATATAAACCCTTTTAGTTATGTTCTAAATACAAACAGAGCTCTACGTCCTTATGATGACAATGGAAACTATGAGTATTATAGAAACAACTGGGCTCCAATAAACATAGTGGAGGAGTTGAAAAATAATTATATGGACATTAATGTTAAAGATATTCGCTTTCAGGCAGATCTAGCTTATAAGATTAATTCTAAATTAACTTACAATCTAACAGCTAATGCGCGTTATGCAAACACAATAAGAGAGCATAATATCCTTGAAAAATCAAACATTATAGGTGCTTATAACGCACAGGAAACAACGATTGTAAGAGATGCAAACATATTTTTGTACCAAGATCCAGATAACCTAACATCTCCAAAAATATCAGTATTACCAAACGGTGGTATCTTGCGTAAGTTTACCAATGATTTAACTTCATATAATATTAGAAACAGTTTTAATTACAAAAATGTTTTTGGTGATAAGCATGAGTTTGAAGCCTTATTTGGTCAAGAATTGCGATCTGTTGATCGATCAAGTGATAATTTTACTGCTTACGGACTTCAATATGATAGAGGTTTAACAGCATTTACTGATCCTCGTATTTTAGAAAAATTAATCAATGGTGGAGAATCTTACTATGGTTTTAATGAAGAAAGAGAAAGAACAGTTGGTTTCTTTGGTAAAGTAGGATACACCTATGATCGACGTTATACAGGATCTATTACAGGACGTTATGATGGATCTAATAGACAAGGAAATAGCAATTCCTCTAGATGGTTGCCTACATACACTTTCTCTGGAAAGTGGAATGTTATGGAAGAAGCATTTATGAGTAATGTTAAAGCGGTAAATACATTAGCCGTAAGAGGTTCTTACGGACTTACTGCTACTGCAGGACCAGCTACAAATTCATTAGCTATTTACAGGAGTTTTATCACAGATCGTCTTAATTTAGGGGATAGAGAAACAGGATTAAATATCGATGAGCTGCAAAACGGCGATTTAACTTGGGAAAAACAATTTGAAACTAATATTGGTTTAGACTTAGGCTTATTCAACAATAGATTACAATTTACCACTGACATTTACAGTCGTAAAGCGTTTGATTTAGTTGATTTTGTTACTACTTCTGGAATTGGTGGTCAGAAATTTAAGCAAGGAAATAATGCCGATATGGAAACTAAAGGTATTGAGTTTTCTATCAATACAAGAAATCTTGAAAATACAAAGCTAAAATGGTCAACCAGTTTTAATTTCTCAGTGTATGATCAAAAAATCACAAAACTACAAAACAATCCAAACGTATTAGGCTTAGTTGATGGTACTGGAGGAAATGCAGTAGGAACTCCAAGAAATGCCATATTCTCTTATCAGTTTAAAGGTTTAAATAATCAAGGACTACCTACGTTTATAATGGCCGATGGTGAAAGTGATAATATTGCTGGAGCTAACTTTCAAGATACAGAAAACGTTACCAAGTATTTAAAGTATGAGGGATCTATTGAACCGAATAAGTCAGCGGGTATCTCTAACACATTTACGTATGAGAACTGGTCTTTAAACATTTTTATAGTTGCAGCTGGTGGAAATAAAGTTCGTTTAAATCCAATTTATTCTGATTCTTATGATGACTTAACAGTCTTTACTAAAGAGTTTACAAACAGATGGATCAATGCTGGTGATGAGCGTTTTACTACTATTCCTGTAATCGCTGATCAAAGATTGATTGCTAATTACGCTGCTGATTCTAAAGACTTAACTAGAGCCTACAATGCTTATAATTATTCAGATGAAAGAGTGGCTGATGGATCATTTGTAAGACTTAAAAATGTGTCAGTAAGTTATGAATTTCCTAAAGATCTTAAAAAGAAATTAAATATGAATAGCTTTAGTATGAAAGCCTCAACTGCAAATCCTCTTTTGATTTATTCTGATAAAAAATTGAATGGACAAGATCCAGAATTTTATAGATCAGGAGGAGTTTCTCAGCCTATTACAAGTCAATACACATTTTCATTAAACGTATCATTTTAATTAAAAAGAATATGAAAAAAATAAAATTAACCTTATCCCTACTTGTTCTTATAGGACTAAGTACCAGTTGTGATGACTTTTTATCTGAAGTTCCTGATAATAGAACTCAACTAGATACCCCTGCAAAAATTTCAGAGATACTAGTGAAAGCATATCCAGAATCAAATTATATGGAATTTGCAGAGACTATGAGCGATAATGTTTTTGACAGTGGTGATTTGACCTTATCAACAGTGAAAAACACGCAAATGTATAACTGGGAAATGCCAGATGACATCAATAGAGATACTCCATCTGAATATTGGGATGCATGTTATACAGCAATCGCTCATGCTAATCAAGCATTAGATGCAATTGATAAATTAGGAAATCCTTCTAACTTAAATCCGCAAAAAGGAGAGGCATTATTAGCCAGAGCTTATGCTCACTTTATGTTAGTTTCTTTTTGGTCGCCAAGGTTTAATCCTGCAACTGCAAAAACTGATATGGGAATTCCTTATATTTTAGAGCCAGAAACAATACTTATAAAAAAATACAGTAGAAATACAGTTGAAGAAGTTTTTGCATTTATCAAAGCAGATTTAGAACTAGGGTTACCATTAGTGACTAGCGACTATAAATTACCAAAATTCCATTTTAATAAAGCTGCCGCCAATGCTTTTGCAAGCCGTTTTTATACTGTAACTGCTGAATGGGATAAAGTTATTGCAGTTTCAAATGAACTAGGTAATGCGCCTGTTAATCAACTAAGAAACTATCAGTCGTACCTCGATCTGGATTTTAATACTGGGCAAAGAAAGTATTCTCAGGAGAGTGAAAATACTAATCTTCTAATTGTATCAGCATCATCTATTTATACCAGAAGTTTTTATTCAAACCGCTTTCAATTAACAGGAGCTGATAGAGATTTACTTTTTGGTAATGGAACTAATCTATTAAATAAAGGATTTCTTTACAGACCTTTATCTTACAATGGTCAAATAACAATTTTTGTTCCTAAATTTGTTGAATATTTCAAATTTACAAATGCTAATGCAGGAATTGGACTTCCTTATGCAGCATTAGTATTATTAAGCAATGATGAACTTTTCTTAAATAGAGTTGAGGCGCATGTTATGAATAATCAATTGGATATTGCCAATGCAGAGATTGATTTCTTTTTATCTAATCGTATAGTTGGTTACAATCCAGCTACAGATAAAATGACGCAAGCTAGAATAGTGGCTAAATATCCAGTAATTACTGATGAATATACCCCTTTTTATTCCTTAACTCCTATACAAAGTTCTTATATTAAAGCATTAGCTGAAATAAGACGTAGAGAGTTTATTCATGAAGGCTTAAGATGGCTTGATATCAAACGTTTTGGATTAAAAGTAGCTCATAAGATATATAATAAACCAGATAATGTTTTGGCTAAAGATGATTTACGTAAAGCACTTCAAATTCCATTGCATGTTAGCGAAACAGGTGTAGAAAAGAATCCACGTTAATTAGTAACTCCAACAATTTTGAAAATGAAAAATCAATATAAAATAATTACAGTTCTTTTTGTTACGCTGCTCTTATCAGCTTGTACAAATGATGAACCATTAAAAGAAAGTCAGTTAGATTTATCAACTCCTGTAAAAAGTGATTTAGATAAGTGGATTGACTTAAACTATCTTGACGTATATAATATTAATGTACAATACAAGTGGAATCAAAATGCAGTAGACAATAATCGCTTTTTATTTCCTCCATTGCAACCAAAAGTAAAACCTGCTTTAGAGATAGTACAAAAAATCTGGTTGGATACCTATAAAAATGTTGCGGGTCCAGACTTTGTAAAAAAAATTGCACCAAGAGAAATTGTATTAGTAGGAGGTCTAAATTTAAATAGCACTGGAACTATTACTTTAGGTCTAGCTGAAGGTGGATTAAGAATTACTTTATTTCAAACTGATAATGTAAATAGAAAGGATCGTGCTAATGTAAAACAATTTTTAGCTACTATACAGCACGAATACATCCATATCTTAAATCAAACGAAACCTTTTGATGAAAAAACACTTGCTAAAATTACTCCAACAGGATATACTTCTAACTGGTATGCAACATCTACAACAGTTGCAAGAGAGGAAGGTTTTATTACTGATTATGCTAGATCGAATGTGAACGAAGATTTTGCAGAAATGGCTGCGCAAATGCTAATTAATTCTAAAGTAGAATATGAAGCAATATTAGCTGGAATCGTAAATAAAACAGCAGTTGCTAATATAAAATTAAAGGAAGCCGTTGTGGTTAAGTATTTTAAAGATAGTTTTAACATCGATTTTTATAAATTGAGAGATGAAGCTGAAAAAAATACGAACGAAGTGATCAACAATTAATAGCTATCAAAAAAATTATTAATTTATATATCTTCAAATATTAAAATAATTTATCATAACATAAATTTAAAAACATGAACATAAAAACAATAATTAAATATCTTTTGGTCGCCGTTTTGGCGATCCACTTGGTCTCTTGTGATAATAAAGAGTCTTTAGATTCTCTATTTAATGGTTCACCTACAGAACGACTTAATGCAAGAGAGAAGGAATTGAACGATTTATTAATGTCCTCAGAATTTGGATGGAAAGCGGTTTATTTTACTGATAACACGCAATTAGGTGGTTTTACGCATCTTTTCAAATTTAAAGATGGTAAAGTAGATATGGCTTCTGATTTTGATGACGACACTTCTATATCTTCAAGTGAATATGATGTCGTTTTAGGAAGTACGGTAAGTTTAGTATTTACAACTAAAAATAGAATTCATTTACTATCAGATTCTAATAGTTTCCCAACTCAGGCCCTTAGAGGAAAAGGCTTTAAAGGAGATTTCCAGTTTTTGTATTACGGACAGGAAAACGGAGACATCATTTTTAGAACGAATCGTAGCTTTGAAGAATTGCGTTTCGTAAAGGCAAAAGCTACAGACTGGGCAGATTTAACACAAGCCCGACAGATGATTCCAAATGTTGTTGGAGCTTCAACAAGACCTTTGTTTCGATTATTAGAAATAACGGATGGGACGAAAGTTAGTCAATTTGATTTTAGTTTTACTGGACCTGCAAGATTTGCAACATCAAATTCAATTGAAACAGGATCTAGTGTTACTAATAATATAGGAATTGCTTACACTCCAACAGGAATTATAGTAAGTCCGCCAATAAAAGCAGGAAATCAAGAACTATCAGCTTTTACATACGATCCAGCAACTGGAAACTTTAATGCTACTGGAACAGCCGGAGTAAAAGCAACTATAAGATATTCTAATAAACCATTAGTGATCACTGATGATTATAAAATTTTCTTACCTGGAAATCCATCTACAGTTTATGGTTATATTGCCGCAAATTTAGCAACAGCGCCATCTAATTCATTGTTCGCAAATTCGCTGTTAAACGCAGCAAATGCTGCTTTAACAGCTCCGCAAAGAATTAATAGAATTCAATTTACATTTAATGATCCTGTCAATGGTAGCTACATTGCATACACTTTTACAGGTGGTAAAGCTTCAATATTTCATTTTGTTACAGTTACTGAAGATCCAGTGAATAAAACTCTTATATTAACAGATGATGGATGGACTGCAGCTCCTCCTGCGTATTTAGTTAATATCGATAACGAATTATTGGATCCAAAAGGAGTTTATATAAAGAGAGAAGCTTTTAAAATTGCTTTCTCTAATACAATTTACACTTTTACTAGTGCATCTAGTAATTTTAGATTAACAACTTACGCTTTTCAGTAGATAAAATATTAACAAATCACATTATAGGCTGCCCTTCAAAAGGCAGCCTTTTTTATGTTTAATAATTAGTATTGCTCTAAGAAGACGCTTAAATTTCGATAATGAAAAACTATAAATCAGCGCTACGCTTAAAGCTAATAAACGAATTACAAATTTCACAAAGGTTTCTTAAACTAAAAATAATAACTTAAGATTTGTTATTTTAGCATCAAATATTATTTACTATGCCAACGGACTGTATCACCTATCAAAATTCAGGATATTTCTCTTCCTTGATGAATGATTACTTAGATCAAAAAAATAATTTACACACCTTATACAATCGCTTTCCAAAAATTGAAAATTTTGAAAATCAAATTTTAGAAAAGCAAGCCAATTTTAATAGCAATGACGATATAAAAAGAAACGTTTTAGTCTCAGTATTACAAAATCAGTATTCACATATTGAAACTTCTCTTTTGACGAAAGACAATATAGAATCCCTACTAAGCTCTAATACTTTTACAGTAACCACCGGTCATCAATTAAATTTATTTAGTGGACCACTATATTTTTTATACAAAATAATTTCTACTATCAATTTAACAAATGAGCTAAAAGAAAAGTATCCTACCTATAATTTTGTTCCCGTTTATTGGATGGCCACTGAAGATCATGATTTTGAAGAAATTAATTACTTCAATTTTAAAGGAAAAAAATTCAGATGGAATACTAGCAGTTTAGGCCCTGTAGGGAGATTGTCAACTGAAGGTTTAGATGAATTTTTTGAAGTATACGAATTAGAATTAGGCTCTAGTATTAATGCACAAGAAATCAAAAAAATGTTTAAAGAAGCATATTTAAACCATGATAATCTAGCAGATGCAACTAGACACTTAGCCAATTCATTATTTGGAAGTTATGGCCTAGTAATTATTGATGCTGATCATGCTGATTTAAAACGAACATTTATTCCGTATGCTAAGGAGGAATTGCTGCATCAATCTTCTCATAAGTTAGTATTAGAAACTACTGAAAAATTAAAAGAATACAGCATTCAAGTTAATCCCCGTGAAATTAATCTTTTTTATATCGAAGACACTTTAAGGGAACGAATCATTTTTGAAGATGAAAAATATAAGGTAAACAATACTAAGATTGAATTTTCTGAAGCTGAAATCTTAAATTTACTTGAACAAAGTCCAGAAAAATTTAGTCCCAATGTAATCATGCGACCGTTATATCAAGAGGTGATTTTGCCAAATTTATGCTATATAGGTGGTGGTGGGGAAATTGCCTATTGGTTGGAATTGAAATCTTTTTTTGATGTTTCAAAAGTTACTTTTCCAATGCTTTTGGTTCGAAATTCAGTATTATTAGTTTCTGAAAAACAATCAAACAAGGCTGATAAGCTAGATCTAAACTGGAGCGATTTATTTTCTAAGCAGGATGAACTAATCAATAAAAAAACTAAAGAATTATCTGCATTTCCAATTGATTTAACCCCTTTAAAAGAGCAATTAATTGCTCAATTTAAAGATCTTTACAATATAGCTACTGTTACAGATGAGTCATTTATTGGAGCAGTAAAGGCACAAGAAGCAAAGCAAATAAAAGGGTTGGCACATTTAGAAAAAAGATTATTAAAAGCACAAAAAAGAAAACTAAGTGATATTTTACAACGCATGATTGAATTGCAAAATGATTTATTTCCCAACCAAGGTTTACAAGAACGACAAGCCAATTTTTCAGAATTTTATCTTCAAGATGGAGAAAATTTAATTCCTATGATTATTAATCAATTAAAACCACTTGAAAACAACTTTGAAGTAATTACTTTGTAATTTTTTTTGATTACTCCTTTATTATTCATAAGATAATAAGACAAAAAAGTTTACTTTTGCACAAAATTATAAAACAAAAAAAATAAAATGGCTACAAATAGAACTTTTACAATGATCAAGCCTGATGCTGTTGCTAACGGACACATCGGAAATATACTTGCAATGATTACCACTGCAGGTTTCAAAATCGTTTCTTTGAAATTAACTCAATTAACCATTGCTGATGCACAAGCTTTTTATGAAGTTCATGCTGCTAGACCTTTTTATGGTGAATTAGTTGAATTTATGTCAAGAGGACCTATCGTTGCTGCTATTTTAGAAAAAGACAATGCAGTTGAAGACTTTAGAACTTTAATTGGTGCTACAAATCCTGCTGACGCTGCTGACGGAACAATTCGTAAAGCGTATGCAACTTCTATTGGAGAAAATGCAGTTCACGGTTCTGATAGTGATGAAAATGCAGCTATTGAAGGTGCTTTTCACTTTGCTGGAAGAGAGCAATTCTAGTATTCAATGTTCAAGTTTTATTCAGTATTTACTCACAAATTAAAACTAAAATAATACAAAATGTAAAATCCCGTTTCAACTATTGAAACGGGATTTTGATTTTATAATCAGAACTGGAAACTAAAAACTGACCAATCACCACTTATCTCAGCACCACATCCTTTACCACATCTCTTCTCAATTCCTCATTGATCATAGCCACAATTTTAGATTTTCCATGGCTTAATTCTTCTCTTAAAACGGAAGAGGTTAATTCCACATACAAGGTGCTTCCTTTTAAAACCACATTATTAGTATAACTGTTCACACCGTTTCCCATAAGATTCTTCCATGCTTCTTTGACGTCAATTTGATCCATGCCAGGTTGAAGTTTATTTACCTGAATAATTTGTTTTAAAACATCACCAATAGTACTTTGATTATTTAATCGTTTTGCCATCACCTAATAAATTTATTGCTTCTGTTTTTTTATAGTGGTATTCTGTTTTTTCTTTATTAATAAGTACTAGCTCTTCATCTGATAATTTTATAATTTCCTCACTCCACTTCATATAGGGAGTATCATAATCTAAAAATACACCTTCATCTGAAAAACGCACTAATACATTTTCATACGTATCATTAACTAAATATGTACCATCTAATTGTGGCTTAACTTTCTTACGTATTCCTTTATTATCTTTAATTTCAAAATAGTCGTAAGTTTCATTCATTCCATAATCCTTGTCTTTACCTTTGTCAAAAGTAACTTTTGTAATCTCCCAGTAACCGTCTATTTTAGTAATATCATTTTGCTGTATCGTTTGCTTACAGGCAATAAATAACATAAATACTATAATAACTCCAGTAATTTTCTTCATCTTTTACTTCTATTTTTTAAAATGATTTTTATATTTATCGATGATTTATAAAGTTCTTTATTAGAAAAATCATTGTAAGAATGTCCACTAATCGAACGGATCATTATTATCACAACAAATGTTACGTTTTAAAGGATTATCTAATGTCAACTTTACAGATACTTATTACTTAATTTTTTAACGAAACTCATCTTTAGTTCATTACAGATAGTCAATTATTAATTTTTTACTTTTTTATAAATAGCAAATAAAAAAACGATAACGCCAAATCCTAACAAAAAACCGTAGGCAAAATTAATGCTATCTCTAAGTAGATTTGCCAATACAAAGCAAATAATACTAATAAAATAAAGATGCAGTGGTTTAAGATTTTTCATTTTATTAAGATCTATTTGAAAAAGCTATCTACAAATTCATATTTGTTAAAAACTTGCAAATCTTCAATTCCTTCACCAACACCAATATACTTAACTGGAATTTTAAATTGATCCGAAATGCCAATTACAACTCCGCCTTTAGCGGTACCATCAAGTTTTGTAACTGCTAAACAACTTACTTCTGTAGCGGCTGTAAATTGTTTGGCTTGTTCAAACGCATTTTGCCCTGTTGAACCATCCAAAACTAGCAAAACATCATGTGGCGCATCAACAACTACTTTTTGCATCACCCGTTTAACTTTGGTCAACTCATTCATTAAATTAATTTTGTTGTGTAATCGTCCAGCCGTGTCAATAATTACGATATCTGCATCTTGTGCCACTGCTGATTGCAGCGTGTCAAACGCTACAGAAGCAGGATCACTACCCATATTTTGTCTAACTATTGGTACACCCACTCTATCTGCCCAGATTTGTAATTGATCTATTGCTGCTGCTCGAAAAGTATCACCTGCTCCCAAAACCACCTTATAACCCGATTTTTTAAACTGGTATGCTAATTTACCTATAGTAGTTGTTTTACCCACACCATTTACACCTACAACCATTAAAACATAAGGTTTGGCCTGAATGGGTATCAAAAATTCAGTTGCCTCACCAGAATTAGTTTCTGATAACAAACTAGCGATCTCTTCTCTTAGAATTTCATTGAGCTCTTCTGTGCCAAGATATTTATCAGCTGCTACACGATTCTCAATTCGAGTTATGATTTTTAAAGTTGTATTTACGCCTACGTCCGAAGCTACTAATATTTCTTCTAAATTATCTAAAACTGCCTCATCAACTTTAGACTTGCCTGCAACTGCTTTAGACAATTTAGAAAAGAAAGAAGTTTTAGATTTTTCAAGACCTTTATCTAAGGTTTGCTTTTCCTGCTCATTTAAAGCAGATGGCTTTTTATCGGATGAAAATATTTTTTTAAAAAAACTCATGGTATAGATAGTATTAAAAATGAAGTAATTATGCCCAAGCGAGCTATACATTTTTTAAAGGTAAATATAGAAAATAAAAAAGCTACTTCCGAATGAAAGTAGCTTTTCTATATAGTGCTAATTGAATATTATTTCTTTTTCAAGAAATCATCAACTGATTCTGGAGACATAATAGATTCTACGAATGTATATGCGCCTGTTTTTGGAGATTTCACCATTTTGATGGCTTTTGATAATCTCTTTGAAGCTGTTTGTAACGATGCTACGGTTTTCTTTGCCATGATTGAAATGTGTATTTGAAATTTATAAAAACTCTAGATGTTACCATCATAGATTAATATTAAAATCTCTAATTATTATTTAATTTCTTTGTGAACTGTTACACGTTTCAATACTGGATTAAATTTCTTAATCTCCAATCTATCTGGTGTGTTTTTTTTGTTCTTAGTGGTGATGTATCTTGATGTACCTGCAACACCCGAAGTTTTGTGCTCAGTACATTCTAAAATTACCTGGATTCTATTACCTTTCTTTGCCATCTTGCTATATTTTTATTTTGGAAGGGATTATTTAATAAATCCTTCTGACTGTGCTTTTTTCAAAACTGCAGCGATCCCATTTTTATTAATTGTTTTTATCGTAGATGCAGCTACTCTTAGAGTAATCCATCTATCTTCTTCTGGAAGATAAAAACGCTTCTTAACTAAGTTTACAGAAAATTTTCTCTTAGTTTTGTTCATAGCGTGAGAAACGTTATTTCCTACCATCGCTCTTTTACCCGTAAGGTCACAAACTCTTGACATTATACTTATCTTTTATCGTTATTCAAAATCAGGGTGCAAAGAAAAGAAAAATAAACCTATTTACCAACATTATTATTATACAATTTTCAAAATTTCTTTATGTAATAGCTCTAAGCTTTTGATTACTGCTCTATCTATCACTTTTTCACGTGGTTGACCAAAATTAAATTCTTCTACTATTAAAGCCGTAGGTGTTGCTAATGCAATAAAAACCGTTCCAAGTTCAGCAGATGAATCTCCTTTTGACGGTCCTGCGTTTCCTGTTGTGGCAATTGCATAATCCGTATTCATCATCTTTTTTATACGTAAAGCCATTGCCGAAGCAACTTCACTGCTAACCACAGTATGCTGGTCTATTACACTTTGAGGAACACCTAAAATATCAGTTTTAACTTCGGTTGCATAGGAAACGACTCCACCTTTAAAATATTGAGAAGCACCAGAAACGGATGTCAATAGTTGTGCAATTTTTCCTCCTGTGCAACTTTCAGCTAATGCCACTGTTTTATTGTGCTTTGTCATTAGTTTTCCTAAAACAACTTCTATAGTCTCATCATCGTCAAAACCAAAGATGATATCGCTAATTATCGCATTAAGTGAATTGACATTATCAAGTAGAGCTGATTCTAATTTTTCTTTGTCTGTTCCCCTTGCTGAAAGTCGCAAACGAACTCTTCCAGGAGCTGGCAAATAAGCTAGTTTAATAAAATCAGGTAAATTATTTTCCCAATCTTCGATACGTTCTGCAACTAGACTTTCACCTTGTCCATAGGTAATTATGGTTTTATGAATGATATAAGGGCGTTTATATTCGCGAACTATCTTCGGAATTATTTCGTGCTCCACTAAGTATTTCATTTCATAAGGAACTCCCGGAAGCGATATAAATACCGTATCTTCTTTTTTGATCCACATTCCAGGTGCTGTACCTACTTGATTATGCAGTACGGTACATTTAGAAGGCACTAGCGCTTGATCTTTGTTAATTTGCGAGGCTGGTCTGTTCATCACTCGTTCAATAAGATCAATCACATGTTTTTCAACTTTTATATCTACAATAAGTTCATCCTCAAAATAATCACAAAAAGTTTTTTTTGTAATATCATCTTTAGTTGGCCCTAAACCGCCAGTTATAATAACTACATCGACTGTATTTTGAAGTTTTGCAAACGTATCTAAAATGTGCTTTTTATTATCGCTTATAGAAATCATTTCATTGATTTCAACACCTATCTTATCAAGGGATTTAGCTATATAACCCGAATTGGTATCGACAATTTGGCCTATTAATATTTCATCACCAATAGTAACTATAGTTGCTTTCATTATTTAAATTTTAGATTATCAAATTTTAACTAAATCAAAAAGAGAAACGACTTTACTTAGACATTTCTCTTTTGGCGTAATGGACCATGCTTTTCCGGCAGGCAAGCAGTATTGGCAATTCTTTATTTATAAAACAATAGCGAAATAAAAAAAAGATTGTAATGTATGGCTAGAACATACTGTAACTATGGTGGAAATATGATCTCGTCCAAATACTATAAATTAAAGTCTTTTTTAATTTCTTTTATTGCTTCTTTGACTTGCTTTTTAACGCTTTTAAAAGTTTCTTTAATATCCTTTTTTTTACCTTCAGCTTTAGTCCATGCCTCTATTTGGAGAATTTCTTCAAATGCAACATTTAAACCCATTAAATCTAAAGTAGGTTTAATCTTGTGCGCAAAAGAGTAAGCATGTTTGTGATCTTTTTTCTTAATTCCTTCCTTAATTTGTTGCAAATCTTCAGGAACTTCTGTCACAAAAAGCGATAGAATTTCGTTTACAAAATCGGGATCGTTATCTGAAAGTGCGTACACTTTTGAAAGATTGTAATGTATAGCCATTATTTTACCTGTATTCTAAATAGTTGTTGTTGTTCTAAGAAGCCTTCTAAAATATCGTTTGGTTGCACTGCTGCTACTCCTGCAGGAGTTCCTGTGAAAATTATATCACCTATTTTGAGTGTAAAAAACTGTGAAACATACGAAATTAATTCATCAATTTTCCATAACATTAAGCTTGAATTACCTATTTGAGCGGTTTCGTTATTTTTTTTGAGTTCAAAAGTAATATTTTCTAAAGACTTAAATTGATCTTTACTCACAAACTCGCCTATAACCGCTGAACCGTCAAATGATTTTGCTTTCTCCCACGGAAGTCCTTTTGCTTTTAATTTATCCTGTAAATCTCGCGCAGTAAAATCAATACCCACGCTGATTTCGTCATAATATTTATGTGCAAACTTTGTCTCAATATACTTTCCAACCTTACTAATCTTTATAATAAGTTCTATTTCGTGGTGCACATCAATTGAAAACTCAGGAATTACAAAGGGATGTTGCTTTAATAAAACAGCTGAATCAGGCTTCATAAAGACAACAGGTTCCGCAGGTCTTTCGTTTTTTAATTCTTCTATATGATTGGTATAATTTCTACCGATGCAGATTATTTTCATAATATTCCGTTTTTAGCATTCACTATTCAGTCCAACTGAGCGTTGAAAACTACCGATTTTTTATTTAGTATTCAATTTTCTTAGTTTAATTGCAGTCAATACTTTCTTAGTATACAAAGGAAAATCAGCATTTTGAATCCAACTAAAATAACCCGGTTCAGTTTCCAAGATTTTATTCACTTTTACGCCTTTGTGTTTTCCAAAGGTAAAAATCTCTTCATTGTCTTTATCAAAAGCAATCATTCCAGCAAAATCAGCAATTTTCTTTCTAGTTGTAAATTCAGATAATGATTTCATATCATTTTCTAATTCTGGATAACGGTCTAATTGTGCTTTCAAAATTTCATAAGTCGCCATCGTATCAGCTTCTGCAGAATGTGCATTTTCTAATTTTGTACCACAATAAAACTTTAGAGCAGCACTCAAAGTACGTTCTTCCATTTTATGAAAAACGGTTTGAACATCTACGGAAACTTTCCCTTTCATATCAAAATCTACTCCGGCGCGTAATAACTCTTCTGCTAACAATGGAATATCAAATCGATCTGAATTAAATCCAGCTAGATCACTGTCTTTAATCATATTATGAACTTGTGTCGCCAGTTCTTTAAAAGTAGGTTCGTTAGCCACTTTTTCATTTGTAATTCCATGAACAGCGGTAGTTTGCGCCGGAATTGGAACCGTAGGATTCACCAACCAAGTTTTGCTTTCTTTATTTCCGTTGGGAAAAACTTTGAATATTGAAATTTCTACAATTCTATCTTTACCTATATCAATTCCTGTGGTTTCAAGATCGAAAAAGCAAATAGGTCTACTGAGTTTAAGTTCCATTTTTATTTTTTGTGTGATTACAAATATAGAAATTTGAGTTTAAATTTATATGCAGTTTAGATTTTAAGTTTTAATAGAAAAATTGTTGCCTTTAAAATATGGAATGTTATTATCAAAAATCCTTTAATGTGTTAAATTAATATAACTAGAATACCTAAAACACCTCAGCATTTATTCAATAAATACTAATAATTTGACATAAAAAAACCCGACTCACTATCTAAAATGAGTCGGGCTTAAATTAAGATTATAATTTTTTATAAATCTCTATTTATATCAAAAGCTTCTAAATATTCGGCAACACGTTTTACAAAACTTCCTCCTAATGCGCCATCTACAACTCTATGATCGTAACTGTGCGACAAGAACATTTTTTGACGGATGCCTATAAAATCTCCCTCTGGTGTTTCAATTACTGCTGGTACTTTACGAATGGCTCCAAGAGCTAAAATTCCAACTTGTGGCTGATTCAAAATAGGTGTTCCAAAAACACTTCCAAAAGTTCCAACATTAGTAACCGTGTACGTTCCGCCTTGAGTATCATCTGGTTTTAGTTTTCCAGCCTTGGCTCGACCACCAAGATCGTTTACCGCTTTAGCCATTCCTACTAAGTTCAATTGATCTGCGTTTTTAATAACAGGAACGATCAAATTACCATTGGGCAAAGAAGCCGCCATTCCAAGATTGATATTTTTCTTCTTGATAATATAATCACCGTCAACAGAAATATTCATTCCCGGATAATCTTTAATAGCCTTCGCAACAGCTTCCATAAAAATAGGCGTATAAGTCAACTTCTCTCCTTCTCTTTTTTCGAAAGCGTTTTTATTTTTTTCTCTCCATTTTACAATATTGGTCACATCTACTTCAATAAAGGATTGCACATGCGCTGAGGTTTGTACTGAAGCAACCATATAACCCGCAATAAGTTTGCGCATTCTATCCATTTCAATAATTTCATCGCCACCACTTACTGAAACTGGAGCCGCTTTTTGAGCAATTGGAGCCGCAACTGGTTTTTGAACTGGTGCATCCGTTGTAACTGGCTCAGCAACAACTGGTTGATTAGCTCTATTTTTTATATATTCTAAAATATCATTTTTAGTGACTCTACCTTCTTTTCCGGTTCCATTAATTGCCTCTAATTCTGCTACAGAAACGCCTTCTTCCTTAGCAATATTTTTGACTAATGGTGATAAGAATTTTTCAGACTCAGAGAAATCAACAGCTGGCGCAACGCTTTCTTGAGCAGCGTTCACCATCTTAATCACCTCGGCAACCGCTTCAGGAGCTACTTCTTGAGTCTCTATTGAAGCAACTTCACTGGATTCAGTTTCTATAATTGCAATAGTTTGACCTACTTGAACAAGATCATCTTTTCCAAACAATTGTTCTACTAAAACACCCGAAACTTCACTTGGAACCTCACTATCTACTTTATCTGTAGCGATTTCAAGAACTGCTTCATCAGCCTCGATTTTATCTCCAACTTGTTTCAACCAGTTTGTAATGGTAGCTTCTGCGACGCTTTCCCCCATTTTAGGAAGTTTTAATTCAAATCTTGCCATATTGTTAACCTAAAAGGTAATATTGATTTTCAGTTTGCGAAATTACTAAATATTTCAAATATAAATTACATTAAATGTATTTTTTTAATCTATTTTAATAACCTCACCTCTATCGTTACTATTGTTGCTTCCTATTAAAAATTCAGCATTTTCAGGTTTAATTTTAAATGTAAAACCTTTATTTTGTGCTAATTCGATAAACGTAATAAATTCTTTAAAAGAATATATTGCATTGTCGAAAATTATTTCGATCGACTTATGATTTTTATTGAAGCACGAAATTAATTCTTTTTGTGTTTCTATATTATGCAAACTCACTTTTTTTTGTAAAATCAAAGCTAATCTATTTACCAATATTTCAGAGTTTGAATAAAGGTAATAAGCCGTAGGGACTATCTTTTTCTGTGTTTGATGTTGCAATTTTCTAGTAAAGAAAAAAAACACTATTCCCATTTTCATAAAAGCGGCAAAAAAAAGTGATCCTAAACCATTTGATTTAAGATGCTTTTTATAGAAAAAATTCATCGATTCCTGAAATCGTTTCATATATGTTCCGTCTTTTACCGTGCTCTCGCCCTTATAATGGATGACCGTTGTTTCATGAAAATAGTAATTCTGATTTCCTTGCTTAGACACAACATAAGAGAGATCAACATCATCAGAGTACATAAAGCAATCCTCATCAAATCCTTCCACCTGCAGGTATAAATCTCGTTTCATAAACATAAATGCACCCACAAGAATATCAACTTCCCCTGTTTGATTTTCATCCAAATGTCCTGCGTAATATTTGTCAAAAATATTTGATTTGGGAAATAATTTATACAAACCCGTAATTTTCGTAAAAGCGACCCATGGCGTAGGAACACCCCGCTTACTCTCTGGAAGAAATTTTCCTGCTCCATCGACAAGTTTACAACCTATAATTCCTAGATTTTTTTGTTCTTGGGCGAAAGCCAAAATTTTAGTAAAAGTGTCTTCCGCAATAACAGTATCAGGATTGAGGATACAAATATACTCGCCTTTTGCACGAGCTACAGCGATATTATTGCCCTTGGAAAAACCTACATTCTCGTTGTTTTTAATAAGCTTTATATGTGGAAAATGACTTTCCATCATTGCACAACTTTCATCGTGAGAATTATTATCAATTACTATTATTTCGCTATCAATTGCTGAAAGTGCCTCTTGTACGCTAATGATGCAAAGCTCTAAGAAATAGCGAACGTTGTAATTGAGAATAATGACGGATAATTGCATTTTAATTGTAGTGGAATTTCTAAGCTAAGTTCATCTAATTTTAGAGTTGATATGATGTGATATTAAACTTACTGTAACTAATTTAATATTCCCATTTTCGAGTTTTATCTAACTCTTGTTGTTCGTGTAAAATCTCAGCAGGAATTACCTTAAGAAATGAGCTGTGCTGTTCAATAGCATACTCTACTTTTTCTACTATTTGATCGATAGTATCGTTATCATAATCAATATTTAAAGGCTCCTTAATTATAAACGACTGCAGAATGCCTTTCTTTTTCATTCGTAAACCCTTTTTATCAAATGAGCGGCGAAAACCATCAATTACAATAGGCACTACAATAGGACGATGCTGTTTAATAATATGTGCAGTCCCTTTACGAACAGGCTTAAATGATTTAGTCGTCCCTTGAGGGAAGGTGATAACCCAACCGTCATTTAAAGCAATTTTAATATTTTCAGTATCATCAGGATTGATATCTTTTTTCTCTAAAACATCTACACCTTTAGCTCTCCAAGTCCGCTCCACTGAGACTGCTCCAGCATAAGCCATAATTCGAGTTAGCAATCCAGCTTGCATGGTTTCCTTAGCAGCTACATAATAGATATTCATTTTAGGTTGCCAGAGATATCCAATATTTTTTATGTTATCCTCTCGCCCACTAAGACTGGCATTAAAAACATGAAACATAGCTACCACATCAGCAAAGTAGGTTTGATGATTAGATATAAAAAGCACATTAGTATTAGGTAAACTTCTAATAATTTCTGATCCTTCTATTTGCAATTCATTGAAACCTCTATACCTTCTATGCGTACTAACACCAAAAAGACGGATTAACCATTTCTTTATAAATAATATATGCCCAAAGGGATTTCGCTTAAACAATCGCATTATTTTATTTATTTTATTCTTTTCTTTACAATAATACGAAAATAATAATTGATGATTTTTTAAAAAAAAAGATATTTTACAATTAAAACGAGGGATTTAAAACCTCATTTAATACATCTTTTAATTCGCTTAACATCATTGCTGTAGCACCCCAAACAATCTTATTTTCAATTTTAAAAGCTGTAATGTCTATATCGCCAAGATAAGAAGTGCTAACATTAGTTTCTATAACAATTGAATCGTTTAATAAAACGGATAATGGCAACTCAATGATTGCTGAAACCTCATTAGGATCAGGAATGAAAGTAAGCTTTTCTCTACTGATTCCCAAAAAAGGATGAACCATAAAATTACTAGGTGTGATGTATAGTTTAGTAAATGATTTTACAATTTCAATTTTTTCGGGACTGATTCCAATTTCCTCTTGTGTTTCTCGGAGTGCTGTAAATGCAAAATCTTGATCTTCTTGCTCATATTTTCCGCCAGGAAATGCAATTTGAGCAGAATGTATTCCTTTATACGTATTTCGAATAATTAAAATGATGTGAGCTTTATTATCTTTAGGATAGCACAGCATCATAACGCCAGCCATTTTTGGATTTTTATTGGTATCGTTTAATTTCTCATAATGTTGAAGTCGTTCTAAAGGTCCCATTTTTTCATGCGACTTAAATGCCGGCAATGAAACATCAATTAATTTAGGAACATACTGTAAAAATTCTTGAAAATTCATATTCAAAGTCTATTTTTGCAAATTACATTTATTAATAAATATAGGTAGAAAATTTAGTAAGCCCAATTTTCTTGCCTTAAAATTCATCACTAATGTACAGTAGAGAAGAAACTCAAAGATTGAAACGCGAATTCTGGGTCGAATTTGCACAGAAATATCCACGAAAATGGTTGTTGTATGATACTAAAATTAAAGACTTCTCCTTTAAATTCTATGTTGATAATAAAAAAGCACAAGTTTTAATTGACATCGAACATCGCAGTGACGAAAAAAGAATTGCTTATTTTGAAAAACTAGTAGCTTTGAAAAATATTCTTGAAGAAGAGTTTGTAAAAGACTTAGTTTTTGAAAAAGAATACACTTTAGAAAGTGGTAAAAACATCAGTCGGGTTTGGATTGAAAAACTGGGTGTTGGCGTAAGCAATAGAAAAAACTGGGATCAAATTTTTACATTTTATAATGAAAAAATGAGCGCTTTAGAAGATTTTTATGCTGATTACGATTCTTTTATTAAAGATATTGAAATACTTTAATTATGCTGATTTAAATTTATAAAAAACTCTTATTTATTCTTAATTCTTGTATGTTGTATTATTATGCAATTTTCAAATAAGTAACTAGAGTTTTGTCTAAAAGCTCTTTTATTCGTTGTCGCATTTTAATTTAAGGATCATTTCATTAATTACTATTTTTCATGGGAATTTGACGAATTTGATTTGCAATAAAAATTCTTTTTAAAAGAAACGAACAAAACGGTTGAAACAAAAAGCGCGGTTCGTCTAGGCGAAAACGCCCAGAATATTTTAAAAGGATTTTATCAAAAACTTAGATGTACACTTTAATTTTTAGATGCTGATTTTTAAAGGAAGTAATGCTATTTTAATAGCAACGCTGCTACAGCATACTAAAAATATTATAGTTTATAATTCTGTTACCGTAATTTATGTAAAGTTGTTTTCTATTTTCTTGCTTTTTTCTCGTAACAATAGACACTGTACAATTTGTACCTTCATTATCAATACATGTAAAGGAATACACAATATCAGATTCATTTTCCTCTATAGGTTGATAGGTTACAATATCAAAAAGTTGAATTATTTGAGAATATATAATGATTCGGCTTTTGTCAGTATCTAATGAAACTAAAATATCAGCCAAACTTAAATCAGACCATTTACCCCATTTCCCTTTTTCATTTTTCTCTAAAACGCTAAAACTTGAAGTCTTAAATTTATAGGTTTGCCCAAAGCTGCTTTGAAACCCTAAGACTAGAATAAGCAGTAAAATAATTTGTTTAATTCTTGTCATTATTTAAAATCCAAATGTGGTTAATTCTTTTTTTGCAATCTCATAATCAGTTATCATTTCTTCAATAATGGCTGCTACTGGTTGAATTTGATGGATCAACCCAGCAACTTGACCTATTTCTAGTTCGCCCTCTACTAAATCACCTTCAAACATTCCTCTTTTTGCTCTTGCTCGACCTAGTAACGTGAGAAGTTCCTCTTTTGATGGATTTTTTTGATATAAATCTTGAATATCTTGATAAAATTTGTTTTTAATAAGGCGAACGGGTGCTAATTCTTTTAAGGTAAGCTGCGTGTCCCCTTCATTGACATTTATTACTTTATGTTTAAAATTATCGTGTGCTGATGATTCAATTGATGCAGCAAATCTACTACCCACTTGAACACCATCAGCACCAAGGATCATTGCGGCCAGCATTCCTCGGCCAGTGGCAATTCCGCCTGCGGCAATAATGGGAACTGAAATTTTTTCTTTCACCATAGGAATCAGCGTAAATGTGGTTGTTTCTTCTCTTCCATTATGACCGCCAGCTTCGAAACCTTCGGCGACAATAGCATCTACGCCTGCATTTTGTGCTTTTAATCCAAATGCGGAACTGCTCACTACATGAACAACTGTTATACCGTTTTCTTTTAAAAATGAGGTCCAAGTTTTAGGATTTCCAGCTGATGTAAATACAATTTTCACCCCTTCCTCTATAATGATTTTCATTATTTCTTCGATGTTAGGATAAAGCATTGGCACATTGACACCAAAAGGTTTTGAGGTTGCTTTTTTACATTTTATAATGTGTTCGCGTAGCACTTCTGGATACATTGATCCAGCACCAATCAGTCCTAAACCGCCAGCATTACTAACTGCACTTGCTAATTTGTAACCACTATTCCAAATCATTCCTCCCTGAATAATTGGATATTTAATTTTAAAAAGTTGGGTGATTTTATTCATGTAGGTATATGCCTATTGTTTTATAATTTTTCCTGATTTAGAAAAATTATCTGATTCCATTTTGTATAAATAAATTCCTTTATCTAATGATTTTAAAGAAACCGTTGGTGAATTAACACTAACTATTTGTTCCATCATTTTCTGACCTACAGTGTTGTATATAAATAATGTTCCCACTATAACTTTTTCAGGAAATACTATTCTAATTACATCACTAGTTGGGTTAGGATAAACAATAAATTCATCTGAAATTACGGCATTTAACACCAATTGCTTGCTTAATGCTAAATCAAAATCAGGAATTCCATATCCAAACTGATTATTTGGATTGGCATAACGATCTGAAGCTTGAATAACGATATTGCGAATTTGCTGGTTAGTCATTTGCGGAAGCGCTTGCCATAAACTCGCTATCATTCCCGCCATGATAGGTGCAGAAAAAGAAGTGCCATTAGCAACTCCTATATTTCCAGTTTCATCAGAGACGACCGATAATTGACCCTGAGCCATAACTTCTGGCTTTATCCTTTGATCAAATGATGGTCCTATTGAACTAAATGACACTCTATTTTTAACTGAATTAACTGCACCAACAGCAATTACTGAAACAGCATCTGCGGGAACAGCAATATGCGGATTAGAATTTGAAGAACCTGAATTACCAGCTGAAGCCACGACAATCATACCACGACTAAAAGCAATTTCTGCGCCGCGAGACATAAAAGCTGTGGCACCATTCATTTCAGTATAGGTATGATTGTACGCGGTATTATCAAAGTCAAAATAGCCTAGTGATGTATTAATAATGTCTACGCCAAGGCTATCCGCTTTTTCAGCTGCCTCAACCCAAAGCGATTCTTCAATAGGATTTTCAGAATTATCATCCTCAGTAACGAATAAATAATACGAAGCATCTGGCGCGGTACCAATCAATGCATTTTCTTTATAGCCTCCCATGGTTGATAATACTAATGTGCCATGAGAATCCCCTGAATAAAAATTGGAGTTTCGCAATACAAAATTGTATCCTCCCATAATTTTATTATTATCTCGTAATCTCTGGAAAGGTTGTGCAGTATTAACTCCAGGAAATCCTGCATCCATGATTGCTATAATTTTTCCTGAACCTGTAAAATTTTGCTGATGCAAAACTTGTCCATTCAACATCTCGATTTGGTTCGCAGAATTACCATAAGCAAAGTCAATTTTTGTCTTTTCTGATTTATCGACGCGTTTTATCTTGGTAGTTTTTGCGATTTTAGCAGATTTATTCAATACTTTGTTCGCAAAATCTACTTTACTTACAAATGGTAACATCGCTAGGGTATTTAAATCAGCTTGACTTCCGCGTACATGAATAGCATTAAGCCATTTCGATTTGGCTAAAACAGTAATACCTGCTTTAGCTTTTATTTGATTAATATAAGATGCATCAATAGGAATATCTTTTAAATCTAACACTATCTTTTGATTGGTTCTCCTATCTAATGCTCTTTGAGATAGCATGGATAAAGGCGCGTCAAGATAGGCTTGACTATTGGATTTAGATTTAAAATAAACCCATGCATCTTGCTGAGCAAATCCTAAGGTGGAAATTAATAAAAAAATTAGGTATCGTTTTCTCATAGTATAAGTCTTTGCTAGGATAAATATGTACTGTAAACGATGATAGGGTAAAAGTAATATTATGAAATCACTCCTGATCCAATTAATTCATCTTCTAAATACCAGGCTGCAAATTGTCCTTCGGTAATTGCTGATTGTGGTTCATCAAATTCGATGTACATGGCATTTTCAAATTGATATAAAGTTGCTTTTTGCAAAGGTTGCCTGTATCTAATTCGAACCATATACTCCACACGTTCCCCATTGGCTAAAGCCAAATCGTTACGAATCCAGTGCACCTCTTCATTTTCGATTTTGAGTGCTTTTTTAAACAATCCAGGGTGTTGACTTGTTAAACCAGTGTAAATAGTATTACTCGTAACGTTAGTTGCAATAATAAATAAAGGATCAGTCGTGCCACCAACATTCAAACCTTTACGTTGACCAGTAGTAAAATAATGTGCTCCTTGATGCTTCCCTACTATTTTTCCCATTTGTTCAATATAAGGGAAATGCTTAGATGCTGCAATCAAATTTTCTTTTAAAGTAAGATTATCAGGTTTATTAAAAGAATAAATTGGATCATTTTTATCAATTTGTATAATCAAACCTTCTTTTGGTTGTAATTTTTGCTGTAAAAATTCTGGCAAACGCACTTTTCCTATAAAGCATAATCCTTGAGAATCTTTCTTATCGGCAGTAATCAAATCCATTTGCGCTGCGATTTCTCGCACCTCAGGTTTTGTTAATTCTCCTATAGGAAATAATGATTTTGCCAATTGCTCTTGTGATAATTGACATAAAAAATAGGATTGATCTTTATTACCATCGGCACCCGATTTTAATTGATAAACGGTTTCGCCATTAATCTCTAATTCAGTTTTGCGACAGTAGTGACCCGTTGCCACAAAATCAGCTCCAAGACTTAATGCAATTTTCATGAAAACATCAAATTTTATTTCGCGATTACAAAGAACATCAGGATTTGGAGTACGCCCTTTTTCATATTCATTGAACATATAGTCAACAATTTTCTCTTTGTATTGCTCGCTTAAATCTACTGTTTGAAAAGGAATACCCAGTTTTTCTGCCACAAGTAAAGCATCGTTGCTATCCTCTAACCATGGACATTCATTAGAAATGGTAACAGAATCGTCATGCCAATTCTTCATAAAAAGACCAATTACTTCATAACCTTGCTGTTGCAACAAATACGCTGCAACACTTGAATCTACTCCTCCTGAAAGTCCTACAACAACACGCTTCATCTTCAAAAAATTATAATTTTATACGGTTGCAAAGTTACAAATATTTAAAATAGAAAATAGTCAGAATGAAAGCGAACAATTTCAGTTCTTCAATTAAGATCGCATCTGGAATAACTATCGATAATCCGTATTTCAAACCAACCGTTTAAGTTCCTAAATTACTGTTTAATAAATTTCAAATTAATCAGCAAACATGATAAAAGTCATGCAAATCACTGCCTTGTGATACTATCTTTGTTTTGTGAAAAAAGCGGTACTGATATTAGCATTAATTCTACTTTTAAAACCAATATTACCGGTTTTTGAATATGTGATTAATTATGATTATATCGCAAAAGTGCTTTGCATAAATAAAGACAAACCTAAATTACATTGTAACGGAAAATGTTACTTGATGAAGGAATTGGCAAAAAACTCTGAAAGTGAAAATCCTATTTCAACAAATAAGAAAATGTCTTCTCAAGAAACGGTAGTAGTATTTTTTCAAGAAATTTACTTACTTACAATTGCACCGCTTTATTTTCATCAAACTAAAGAAGCAAATAGTGCTTATTCTAATTTGTATTCTTACAAAATCACCAAGTCTGTTTTTCACCCACCCACCGTTATTTCATAAATTTTAAAAAAATATGTGTTTTCGTCTGATTTTTTCAAATGGACGATAGCTCATGGCTACAATTGTTTGAAAAAAGAAAATCCTTTCAAACCCACTCCATATAAACTTAAATAAAAATAAAATGAAATTTCAATTAAAAAATATAGTAGCTCTACTGGCTATCCTTTTCGTTTTTTCTTCTTGCACAAATGATGACGCACCAGTTACAGCTAACGAATTAAATGGATTAAGTAAAGTTCAAGAACTTACAAATGACACTCATGTTGTAGAGCTTTATTCAGCTACTGGAGCTTTTCAACAAGGACATAATCTAATTTCTTTGCGAATTAAGAACAAAACCTCTAATACTTACGAAAAAGAGGCAATCATTACTTGGACGCCATTAATGAAAATGACAACAATGTCACACGCCTGCCCTTATTCTGCAATTACTAAAACAACAGGAAAAGAAACTATATATAACGGTTACATTGTTTTTCAAATGGCTGAAAACACCATGGAGCATTGGTTTCTAACTGTTATTTATACTATTAATGGTGTTTCTTACACCGCTACTGGTCAAATTGCTGTTCCTGCTTCTGCCAAACAAAGAGTAACAAACTTTACTGGAACTGATGGAACTAAATATCTCTTGGCATTAATCGAACCTACAAATCCAAAAGTAGCTACAAATGACATGACTGTTGGTGTTTTTAAGATGGCCTCTATGATATCATATCCAGTAGTTGACCGTTTTAAAGTTAAAATTGACCCAAGAATGCCAAGTATGGGAAATCACGGTTCTCCTAATAATATAGATTTAACACAGTCTGCTAACGATAAATTATACCGTGGAAAATTATCTCTGACCATGACAGGATATTGGAAAATTAACTTACAACTATTGAATGCTAGCAATGAAGTATTGAAAGGCGAAGCTATTACTGTCGCTGTTCCTGCAAGTAGTATTTACTTTGAAGTGGAATTCTAAAATAACCTAATCAGTTTAAATATCACGATTCGAATTTGTTTTACAGTCACAAAGTAGCCAAGGTTTGTTGCTTTTGACCTATCAAAAAGTTATAGAATACTATTTGTGTCTTAGTGGCAAATGAATCAAAACTATCGTCATTCGTGCTAGAAAAATTTTCCTATATAAAAAAGGTCAAAAGCCTATTTATTTTGACCTTTTTAACATCTATTTATTATGAAAAAGACAGTACTCTTTATAGCTTTACATTTTATTGTTGCAGTTTCGCTTTATTCACAAGAAAAAGTGAAAGATACTACTACACCAAAGGACTTAAACGAAGTTATTGTAATTGGTAGAAAGTCTCAATTAAGCCAAAAGCAAGTCAAACCATTAGCCACAATTGAGGAATATTTGCAGCAATCTGGTAAAATCGAAATGATTAAAAGAGGCGGATATGCATGGGAGCCAATCATTAATAATATGGCAACTGAACGCACTTTAATTACCATTGATGGCATGCGAATCTTTGGTGCTTGCACCGATAAAATGGACCCAATTACCTCTTATATCGAAATTTCTAATTTATCTGAAGCTACTATAAAATCAGGCCAACAAGGCTCTTGCCATGGTGCTACAATTGGCGGCGCTATTGATTTAAAAAGAAATCGAAGCAGTTTTAATGATTTAGGTTGGAAGGCTTCTGTTAACTCTGGTTTTGAAACCAATAGCAATCAGAAAATTTTTGGAACAGCAGTTAATTATGTCGACAAAACTTTTTATGTTGATACTGACTTTATGCATCGTGATGCCGGTAATTATAAAGGTGGTGATAATCAAGAAGTTTTGTTTTCACAGTTTCGAAAATTTAATATTTCTGTCACATCTGGATTTCTTTTAAATGAAAATAAACTTATTGAAGGCTCAATTATTTATGACAAAGCAACGGATGTAGGTTATCCTGCTTTACCAATGGATATCTCATTGGCGGAAGCCTTAATTACCTCATTGAAGTTTGAATATACTCCAAAATCAGAAAAGATTAGCTCGGATCTCGCAATGACAAGTTGGGAAACAAAAATATATTACAACACCATTACGCACAGAATGGATGATACAAAACGACCATTTGTCCCTATTCACATGGATATGCCAGGCTGGAGTGATACTTATGGATTTTATTCGAAAGTAAAAGGAGTTTTTGAAAATCATCATTTTATTGCAGATTTAAACTCGTTTTATAATCGTTCTATTGCCGAAATGACAATGTATCCAAGTGACCCAAACGAGAATTTGATGTTTATGTTTACTTGGCCTGATGTAAGGACTTTTTACGGAAGCCTATTTTTAGAAGATAATATCGCTTTGAATTCTAATTCTAGTTTGAAATTTTCCGCAAGTCTTGCCCATCATTTCAATGAAGTTGCAGATGAATTGGGTTTAGAAAGTTTACAAATTTTCTATCCAAACATGAGTGAAAGCAAAAGCCGAGTCTTGAATAGTGTTTCGTCTAATTATGCATATAGTCAAAAAGGTTTTGAATATGGTTTTGGTGTAGCATACGGCGAGCGTGCTCCATCAGTTTCTGAAGGATATGGCTTTTATTTATTCAATAGTTTTGATCAATATGATTACATTGGCAATCCTGGATTAAAAAATGAGAGTTCAATAGAAGGAAATGCTTCTTTAGGTTATTCAACAAAAAAGTTCTCTACTAAACTCACGTCTTCTTATTTTCATATTTCTAATTATATCGTAGGAAAACCAGATGCAACTGTACTACCAATGACTATAGGTGCCAGTGGAATAAAAATTTATACAGCATTAGATTATGCTGCTATTATTAACACTGATTTGAATCTTGAATACCAAATTAATGATCATTTTAAAACAAAAGGACAATTGGTTTACAACTACGGGAAAGATTTTGAAGATAAAAATTTGCCATTTATCAGTCCGTTGCGCTATTCCGCATCATTAAATTATAAAATAGATCGTTTTTCATCTGAAATTATGGTGCAAGGAAATGCAACGCAATCTCAATTTAGCCCTTTCTATGGAGAAGACAGAACGCCCGATTATGCAATTTTAAATCTTGCTACCAGCTACTTGTTTGCGATAGATGGAAGCAAATTGAATGTGAGAGCGGGAATTGAAAATATCTTAGACACTTATTATTCTACTTTTTCAGATTGGAATAATATTCCTAGAAGTGGAAGAAATTTCTATTTGAATGTAACTTTTTCTTATTAGTAATTTTAATGGTTTAAAAAGAAACACTGTCAAAGTGTCTTATTGCATCTGTTTGTTAAAACAAATTGCACAGATTTCCACTGATTAATAGTTGAAGTTTGTGCAATTTTTTTGTTGTAAAAAATGATTTGGATTACTTTATATCGAATCGGACTAAAATATAAATTCGTTTGGTATTAGATCTTATTACTGTACTCATATTTTACAAAACCACCACGATTTTCTTTTCTTTCGATAGATTGTTGTACGATTAAGTTTCCGACAGTAATCATATTGAGCAATTCGAATAGTTCGGTGGTGATTTGATAGTTTTTACATATTATCTCTAATTCAATTTGCCATTGTACTAGTTGCTCTTTTGCTTTAAGCAAATCAGTATCATAACGTACAATTCCTGCATTTTGACGCATCAAAAGTTGAAATTTACTTTTAAAAGTAGCGAGATATTCTGGCTTTACAATAGCTTTTAATGCTAAGTCCCATTCTGAAATAGAACTATATTCTAGTTTGTTTTCAAAAGAAACTTCGGCTAAATAATTATATATTTTATCAGCATATACTAGAGCTTCTAATAAGGAATTAGATGCTAATCGATTTGCTCCATGTAGGCCTGTTCTAGAGCATTCGCCACACGCAAATAAGTTTTTTATATCTGTTTTTCCGTTTTTATCCACTACAATTCCACCGCAAAGATAATGTTGAGCTGGAATTACTGGAATCCAATCTCTGGCGATGTCAATTCCATTTTTCTTGCATCGGTCATAAATCATCGGAAAATGTTTAACGAAAGCAGCTAAATCTAAATGTGTACAATCTAGATAAACACAATCATCGCCAGATTTTTTAAGTTCTAAATCGATGCTTTGAGAAACGATATCGCGTGAAGCTAGTTCAGCTCTTTCGTCATAATCAAGCATGAATCTATTTGCGTTTTTGGTACGCAAATGGGCGCCAAAACCTCGAACTGCCTCTGAAATTAAAAATTTAGAACTAATAGAATCTTCGTGTAAAGCTGTAGGATGAAATTGGATAAATTCCATATCCTCTATGGTAGCTTTAGCTCTAAAAGCCATAGCAATTCCATCGCCTGTCGCAATTACTGGGTTAGTTGTATGTCCGTAAATATGCCCAATACCACCGGTGGCAAGCAATGTATAATCTGATAGAAATGTGATAATTTCTTTCGTTTTTTGATTCAAAACATAAGCACCGAAACATTGTTTATTTGCTGCAATTAAGTCCAATGCAAAATGATAGTCTAAAACAGTGATATTCGCTTTTTGATTTACTTGTTCTAAAATAGCACGCTCTATTTCATAACCCGTTTGGTCTTTATGATGCACTACTCTGTTTTCAGAATGTCCGCCTTCTTTACCTAAATCAAAATTACCTTTGGTTATTGTATCAAATTTAGCTCCCCACTCAATGAGTTCATTTAATCGTTTTGGCCCTTCGGTAATAACCATTTTAACCACATCAGAATCACATAATCCATCTCCACAAATTAGCGTATCTTCGATATGTTTCTGGTAGGAATCTTGAGTTTCATCGGTGACAATGGCTATTCCTCCCTGTGCATATTTAGTATTAGATTCATCCGCATTCGACTTGGTTACAATTGTCACTTTTTTATTTGGAAATCGATCCGCAATTTTGATGGCAAAAGTAAGTCCAGCGACGCCTGAACCAATAATTAGGTAATTTGTATCAACCATTATTTAGACAATTTGAGCATGCGTTCAATGGGAATTAATGCTTTTTTTCTGATGCTTTCTGGAACATCAATTTCGGGAGTTTCATTGAGCAAACAGTCATAGACTTTTTGAAGTGTATTCATTTTCATATAACCACATTCGCTGCAAGCACAAGTATTATCCTCTTTGGCTGGAGCCGGAATTAATATTTTATCAGGCACTTCTTGTTGCATTTTATGAAGAATTCCTGCTTCAGTGGCTACAATAAATTTGGTATTCGAATTCGTTTTCACATAATCGATCATTCCAGCAGTTGAACCAATATAACTTGCCGTTTCTAAAATATGCGTTTCAGATTCAGGGTGTGCAATAATAGTTGCGTCAGGATGAAGTTTATATACTTCAATTAATTTATCCAATGAAAAAGCTTCATGAACAACACAAGAACCATCCCAGAGTAACATATCGCGACCCGTTTTACTGATGATATATTTTCCTAAATTCTTATCTGGCGCAAAAATAATAGGAGTCTCTTTTGGAATTGATTCTACGATTTTCACTGCATTTGATGACGTACAAACAATATCACTCAAGGCTTTTACCTCAGCGGAACAATTCACGTATGTTATAACAATATGATTGGGATGTTGATTCACAAATTTTTCGAATAAATCTGGCGGACAAGATTCTGCTAACGAACAGCCGGCCTTCAAATCTGGAAGGATTACTTTTTTGGTTGGATTTAATATTTTGGCCGTTTCAGCCATAAAATGTACTCCTGCAAATAAAATAATATCAGCATCTACTTTCATCGCCTCTTGGGACAATCCTAAGCTATCACCTACATAATCAGCTACATCTTGAATAGCAGCTTCTTGATAATAATGAGCTAAAATAACAGCATTTTTTTCTTTTTTTAATGCTACTATTTGGTCTTTAAGACTATTCATTTTTATTTATTTTAAATTCTATAATTCATTATAATTTGTAAATACCTCTACAATAATTTAATAATTATTGTAAAGGTATTTTGTGCTTTTAGATTGGAAGCATCCATACTTTAACATAATCCAAGCATCATTTTTAATTTTTGAAGCCAATTCTGTATGATCAAATAAGTAACTATACTTTTTCAAAACTTTACTATTTGACACAATTATTAGCATTTAAAATTAATATCTTAAAAAAGTATCTCCTGATTTAATTCCCAAGGCTAACTCTTCTAGATTAGTATTTTCTAACATGTGTACTAATTCGTTTCTAATCAATTTAAATTTGTCATGAACTGGACAAGGATGATCTTCAGAACAGCTGTTTAATCCTAAACCACATCCTGTAAAAACGCGATCCCCGTCTAATGCAGTCACAATTTGAGCGAGTGTTATCTGTTTCATTGCCAATTTTGAGATTTCAAAACCACCACCTACTCCTTTAATGGAGTTTATAATTGAACTTTTTGATAAAATCTGTAGAATTTTCGCTGTAAATGCCTCCGGAGAATCTATTTTTTTAGCAATATCTTTTAGTCCTACTCTAGTATTTTGATAGGATTGCGATGCGATAAAAATAGTGGCTCGGATTCCATATTCACAGGTTTTAGAAAACATAATTAATTATTTACGAATGGATTAAAAAATAGTTTTCTTGTTTGATAAATTTATATTTTTTGAAAGTATTGATTTTATGACGTCCAAAAAGGATCTTCATTATTTTCAACAAAAAGTTCATGAGTATGAATTTTTGCAATTTCAACTAATTGTTCTTTAGAAGCTTCATTTTGAACTTCTGGAAATAAAACACGCTCCTCAAAACGAATGTGCTTTTCTAGCTCTTCCTCGATACGTCCTAATGTTTTCACTAAATCAGTATTTTGACTGAATAACCTTTTTAAACGTCTATGATCAGTTAATGCTTGTTTTACCAATTCATTTTTTGGATCCAAAATGATAAAAATATATTCTTCTTCTAGTTCAAAATGAGGAACTAAATGGTTTGTGAAAAACCAATCTGCATATTTCTTTATGCGTTCCACTTCAATTTGTTTTGAAAAACCTGTTCTTATTTTCCAACATAATTGCAATCCATGGTGATGATCATGGCTTAATGGCTGTAATTCCAGCGCTCTTTTTAGGGGTTTATTTGAAATCATATTCTAAATATTTAAATCTCCCAGAAACGATTATAGACCTCAATTCAGCACAAAAAACTAATTTACGGTAATGGATCTTATGTGAAAAACCATTGCCTACAACTGATTTAGATTATTTTACGTTTTGACAGAAGTTATCAATAAATGATGGCTCACATAAAATTTTAATACACTTCCAAAGATACACTTTCAAAAAGACATTTGCATCCTATTTACCTCGAAAGTGTACTTTAATATTTGCAGATGAAAGATTTTCTCGTTCTATTTCATTACTTGAAAATCCCAGTTTTTCTAAGGTAGTTGCTCCATTCATAAAATGCTGAATATAATAATTGCCTTGATAATTTTGTTTTTCTAAATACTGAATCATTTGGCGCAGTTGATTTTTGTCAATCAAATCAGAGTGTACCGTAGTTCGAACTTCAAACGAAAGACCACTTTCAATTAACATCCTAACCGATTTTTGAAAAGGAAGAAAAAAATTAGATTGTGTTATTTTTTCAAAATGAGCAGGCATCGCTTTAAAATCGAGTGCTACGTAATCAATTAATTTTTTGGTAATCAATTCTTGTAAAACAATTGGTTTTGAACCGTTCGTATCAATTTTGACCAAAAAACCCATTTTTTTGACTTTGCCAATGAGTTCCAAAATATTTTTATGCAACAAGCATTCGCCTCCGCTAAAAACGACGGCGTCCAATAAGTTTTTTCGCGAATTAAGAAAGATAAGTGTTTTTTCGAATGAAATACTGCCTTTCCCTAGAACAATTTCCGGGTTATAGCAATACAAACAACGCATATTACAGCCCGAAAACCAAAGAATGCAGGCTGATTTATGCGTGTAATCTAACAGCGTAAATGGCGTTATGCTGTAAATAGGATAACTAACATTTCCCTTCATTGAAGTGAGTTCGTTGTTTGTGTTCTCCTTTTTTCCCAATATTAAAACTCTCTACAGGTCTATGATACCCCATTACTCTGGTGTACACTAAGCATTTAGTTCTCAAATGTTGGTTTTTTTCTAGAATTGGATTTGTGGTTGTTTTCATAGTTATTAAGTTTAAAAGTTTAAAGTTTAAGGTTTAAGGATAAAAGTTTAAGGATAAAGGTTTAAGGATAAAGGTTTAAGGATTCGTTGCAAAACTCGTTGTTTCTTAAATGTATAGCGATTAGGGATTCGTTATACCTATTTAGGAACAAAAAAATTCTTTATAGGTTTTTAAGTACTTCCTTTGAAGTTCCTTCTAGTTGAGTGAAATCGCTCATCAATACATCATCACATTTGGGACAATATTCATGTTCCCCCGTTAAATATCCATGAACTGGACATACGCTAAATACAGGAGTAACTGTAATATAAGGCAATTTGAAATTTGACAATACTTTCTTGACAAACTGCTTACAAGCTTCGGGAGAGCTGATTTTTTCACTCATGTATAAGTGTAAAACGGTTCCACCTGTATATTTACATTGCAATTCATCCTGCAAAAATAAAGCTTCAAATGGATCCTCGGTGTGATTTACTGGAATTTGAGAACTATTAGTATAATAAATATTTTCTTCCTGTCCCGCTTGAAAAATATTAGGGAAGCGTTTCTTATCTTCTTTGGCAAATCGATACGTTGTTCCTTCCGCTGGAGTAGCTTCTAGATTGTATAGATTTCCTGTTTCTTCTTGGAATTCTTTCATTCGATCTCTAATGTGTTCCAGAATCTCGGAAGCAAATTCAATTCCAGAATCAGCTGTAATTGTATCTTTATTCTCCGTAAAATTTAGGATCATTTCGTTCATTCCGTTTACACCAATGGTGGAAAAATGATTTCTAAAGTGTTGTAAATACCTTTTAGTATATGGATACAAACCTCGATCGTACATTTCTTGAATAAATACGCGTTTTTTCTCTAAAGTAGATTTGGATATATATAATAATCGATCTAATTGTTGGTATAATTCTGCTTTATTTCCTTTGAATAAATAACCCAAACGCGCCATATTAATGGTGACTACACCAATACTTCCCGTCATTTCGGCACTTCCAAAAAGTCCGTTTCCCCTTTTTAATAATTCACGCAAGTCCAATTGCAAACGACAGCACATACTACGAACCGCATTGGGTTTATAAGCATTCGGGTTTTCTACTTTATTACCGTTTTCGTCTAAACTGTATTGACTTCCTATAAAATTCTGGAAGTAAGAAGAACCTATTTTAGCAGTATTTTCAAAAAGTAAATCGGTATTCTCTCCATCCCAATCAAATTCTTCGGTGATATTAACGGTTGGAATTGGGAATGTAAAAGGTTGCCCGTTAGCATCACCTTCAGTCATTACAGTATAATATGCTTTGTTGATAAGGTTCATCTCTTTCTGAAAATGCTCATAACGTAAATCAGTTACTTTTGTAACGCCTCGCTCTTTAGCTCTTAGCAAAACATCATAATCAAAATTACTTTCGAAAAAGTGAAAATCATTCTTGGTTGGAATTTGCGTTTTTAAATCATCAGGAACTATCCAATCCAAAGTAATATTAGTAAAGGGTGATTGTCCCCAACGTGCGGGAACATTCAAATTGTAAACAAAACTGCGAACAGCTTTTAATACTTCTGTAAAATCTAAATTATCTTTAAAAACGTAAGGAGCTAAATAGGTGTCAAATGAACTAAAAGCTTGCGCTCCCGCCCATTCGCTTTGCAAAATTCCTAGGAAATTCGACATTTGCCCCAGTGCCTCTCTAAAGTGTGATGGTGCTTTACTTTCTACCCTACCACGAACACCATTAAAACCTTCGTTAAGCAAAACTCGTAAGCTCCAACCCGCACAATATCCGGTCAAACAGTCTAAATCATGAATATGAATATCACCATTACGATGCGCATAGCCTTCCTCTTTAGTATATACTTTATCTAACCAGTAATTAGCGATTACTTTACCAGCAACATTATTGACTAAGCCTGCATTAGAGTACGAAGTATTCGCATTAGCATTAATACGCCAATCAGTTTGACTGATGTATTCCTCAATAGTTTGCGTGCTATCTACATAAGTCGTGTCTTCATTTAAACCATGTAGATGCTCGCGTTGCAATTTTCGAGTGTGTCTAAACAACATGAAGGAACGCATCACCTCAAAGTAGTTTTTTTCGAAAAGTATTTTCTCGATTAAATCCTGAACTTCTTCAACAGCCCACGTTTCCTTATATTCTAGTCTTAAAACGACATTTTCAAAAATCGATTCATCAATAGCGATGGAAACACTTTGAAAACTTTTTTCAATCGCATCTTTAATTTTAAATAGTTCAAAAGGTTTATATTCACCGTTTCTTTTGATAACGTATTTTTCCATAGCATTTGGTTGGCTTTTGGTTAGTATTAATTCATTGTGCCACTAAGACAATAAGTCGCAAAGATTTTTGTTCTTCCATTTAAAATAAAACCACATAGAATCATAGGAATTTGGAAATAAAAAAGGGTTTTAGATTTAATTTAGAGATCTCAACTTTTAAAAAGAAATGATTGCTAAATATGCCTTAATTATTATTATTTATCTATGTTTCTATGTGGTATAGAAGTGCTTCAAAGATTTACGAACCTTGCTTATTCAAAAAGATGAATTTACTTTTTGGTTTACGTATCCTTGAGTTCAATTACTTATTTTTGATCAGCAAATTTTTGTTCTAAAATAGCAGCAGCTGGGAACAAAATGTTGTTTTCTAAGTGGATATGTTTGTGTAAATCCTGTTCGAAATCAGATAACATTGCAAAAGTTACTCGGTATGTGCTACAACCATCTGCTGGAGGTGTATAGTTGTTAGTTAATTCAGCGATTTTTACAAAACGATCGCCTTCAGCTTCGTGCTCTTGCATCATCATAGCGATTGGATTTTTTACAGTTCCAAAATGAGGTGGTGCAATTACCTCATTTGTCAGACTAGCTTTTGCCAATTTTTTAATAAAAGGAAATAGCATTAACTCCTCTTTTTTCATGTGCTGCGCTAATTCACCAGCGCAACCTATGAAAAGTTCGTTAATTTCAAACAATTCAGGATGACTGGCTCCGTGTACTTTGCACAATTTGTCTAAAAAAGGAAGTAAGATTTGAGTTTTTTCTTCTACATAACGGTGATGCGTTTTTTCAATATAATCAACTAATAAATCCAGTGGCCAAGATTTAAAGTCAATACCACTATCATCTCTAGTGTTTAAAACAGTTTCTACTTCTTGTTGTAATATAGTACTATCAATATTTTTTTTATCACATGCCTCTTCAATAGACCTATTTCCTTTACAACAAAAATCAATTCCGTATTTTGAAAAAACGGCTGCTGTCCTAAAATCTTTTGCTACATATTCTCCAATTGTTATTTTCTCTAAAGTTTCCATAATTATAATTTTCGATTTAAAATATATTCACAAATGTAAATACTTTTTATCAATAAAAGACAAATTTATCCTTAATTAATCTATAAAATTTATTTGTAGTTACAGTATTCATTATTAGTCCATTACAATTTATATTTTTTTATGTGCTGTCTATAAATAGTTTATCTAAAAATTTTATAAAAAATGATTTTTATCATGTTTTAAATTTATTTTATGTGATTATTTTGCACAAGATAAATAAAAGACAATCTTGTCCTTTATCTAAAATAAATTTTTATTAACTAACAAAAACTGATAATTATGCTTTCAAAATCACAAGCAAGAGCATTTTTTTTAGGAGGAACTTTAGTCACTTTTTTAATTTTTATTGGACTGACTATCTATTCCTTCATGCCCAGAAACGATCAAACCAACTATGGTAAGATTACTAAAGAAGTTGTACGAGGAAAAGAAATTTGGGAACAAAACAATTGTATGGGTTGTCACAGTATTATGGGTGAAGGCGGCTATTATGCACCTGAGCTCACTAAAGTCTTAGAGCGTCGTGGCGAAGGTTATGTAAAGGCAGTGCTGATGTCACCCATTCCATGGAATCCAAAAGGTAGAAAAATGGTAGCCTATAAAATGAGTGAAGCGGATGCTAATGCAATGGTGGCTTATTTTGAATGGATTGGTAAAATCGACTTAAATGGTTTTGATCGAATAGTATCGCCATTAGCCAAAGAGGAAGAATAATTTAAAATACAAAAAATATGAATTCGCCAATTACAGAAAGTTTGTTAAAAATAAACACGAATAAAGAAAAAGCGATTTCATTTTTGAACGATAATAAATAAAATAAACAAAAATGAAATATAAATCACAAAAAGTAGCCTATTGGTTTTTTGCTTTGTGCATGCTATTGTTCTCGCTACAAATCATCTACGGCTTTATCATGGGCTTTGACCGCATTGGATTACAGGGACTTCATGAAATTATCCCTTTTAATACAGCAAGAGCTGTACATACTAATTTACTAGTTGTTTGGTTATTAACTGGCTTTATGGGAGCTGCCTATTATATCATTCCTGAAGAAGCGCAACGCGAATTGATAAGTGTAAAATGGGCTTATGTACAGTTGATTTCATTAGCTGTTGTAGGTGTTGTTGCCATCGTTGGTTTTCACTTCAACCACTGGGAAGGTAGAAAATTCCTTGAAATTCCACGAGAATTAGATTATTTAGTGGTTGTCAATGTACTGCTTTTCTTAGGTTTAATCTTAGGAACTTTATTTAAAGGAAAGCGCCAAACAACAACGGCTCTCATCCTTTCTATGGGACTCTTATTTGCGGCTTTGCTTTATATTCCTGGAATGATTTGGTTTGATAGTCAAGTGATGGATTCATTCTTCCGCTGGTGGGTAGTTCACTTGTGGGTTGAAGGGGTGTGGGAATTAATTATGGGAGGTATTCTTTCGTTTTTATTGATAAAATTAACTGGAGTTGATAGAGAAGTTATTGAAAAATGGTTGTACGTAATCGTTGGTCTTACTTTCCTCTCGGGAGTTTTAGGAACAGGACACCACTACTATTACATTGGAGTAAATAAAATTTGGTTAGTTGTAGGTGGTATTTTCTCAGCACTGGAACCTTTAGCATTTTTAGCCATGGCATTGTTTGCCGTAAATATGTATAGAAAAGGTGAAAAAAGTCATCCTAATAAAATCGCTTTATTCTGGACGATTGGTTCAGCTATCGTTTCATTTGTAGGTGCAGGATTGTTAGGATTTGCACACACTTTACCACAAACAAACTTATATACACATGGAACTTTAGTTACGGCTATGCATGCGCATTATGCTTTCTGGGGTGCTTATGCGATGATTGTTTTAGCAATTATTAGTTACGCTTTACCTAATCTTACAGGACGTAAACGCTATGAAAGTTCACAAGGAATGTCCGCTTTTTGGCTTTCTAATATAGGAATACTAGGAATGACAGTCGCTTTTGGGGTTGCTGGTGTAGCTCAAGTATACATGGAACGTAAAATGAAAATGGATTTTATGGATGTTCAAAACGAAATCAGTATTCACTTTGTCGTTTTACTGATCTGTGCCACTATGTTTACTGTTGGAATTGGACTTTTTATCTACGATTTTGTAAAATACGGATTGCCTACAGATGAAGCTTTAATTGGCGAAAACGAAAGCAACGATTAGAACATTATAAAAAGAATGTAAAACGAGATTCAGTTGCACTTCGTAAAAATTTTTTAAAGTGAAAGTTGAATTTAAAATTTCCAGAATGCTTTAGCTACCGTTTTCAAGATTTGCATTTCCGAAAAAACAATTGTTATTGCGTTCTGGTTTTTTATTTAAAATAAAAATAAATGGTAGCAAATACACCTTATTATCATCCCGTTGGTAAAGAAATTGATGTCTTTAACCATGCGTATCAAAATAAAATTCCTTTTTTATTAAAAGGACCTACTGGCACTGGTAAATCGCGCTTTGTTGAATATATGGCGCATCAATTAGACAAGAAAATTATAACTATCAGTTGTCACGAGGAAACTTCATCTACTGACTTGATAGGACGATTTATCATTAAGGGAGCAGAAACCGTTTGGCTTGATGGTCCATTGACCACTGCTGTAAAAGAAGGAGCTATTATTTATCTCGACGAGGTGGCAGAAGCTCGACCAGATGTCATTGTAGCCATACACTCTCTCACAGATCACAGAAGGGAATTATTTATAGACAAATTAGGCGAAACTGTAAAAGCGCATCACGATTTTATGTTAGTAGCTTCCTTTAATCCCGGTTATCAACGCGGATTTAAAGAGCTCAAACCATCCACGCGTCAAAGATTTATTGCCGTATCATTTGAATATCCTGAACCAAAAATTGAAATTGAGATACTAGTTAATGAAACACAAATCGATCAAGATGTAGCTAAAAAATTAGTTGCCATTGGTAACAAAATTAGGAATTTAACGGAATTAGGTTTAACAGAAACGGTTTCAACCCGACTTTTAATTGACGCTGCTAAAATTATTCGTAGCGGTCTTCCAAAACGTTTATCAGTTCACGTTGCAGTAGTAGAACCATTATCTGATGATTTACAAACCGTTCAAGCGTTAAAAGATTTATGCGATTTGATGATATAAAAACTAGTGTTCAATAATCAGTTCATAGTGTTCAGTTGAATGATGTGAAAGAGGGTTTTAAATTGATAACTGAACAACGAACACTGACCACCGAACACTGAATACTAAAAATATGGGATTCGAAATAGATGAATATATAGTAGGGAAGTTATTTAAGCACTTAAAAAAAAGTAAAAAACCAAGCCCTGAAATCATTGCTAGAACGGTTACTCTAGACAATGTCAAATCCAGACTGACTATTTTAGCCAGAGCTCTAACTGGAAATCCAATTGAAATTTTTCCAGCGGAACGAGAAGGAGGTTATAGAAACAACAATTTTTTTCTTCCCATTTCTTTTAGTGAGTTGCCTACAAAAAAAGATAACTTCACTTATTATCTTTTTAGAATACTATACTTAAGTGTGCAAAAGCGTTTGAATTTAAACTGGACTTCAGCAGAAAATGAGCAGTCCCTGCTGCTATCCCAACAAAAAGCATTTGAAACATCAGAAGAAATTCTAGATATTTTGTTTAAAGAATTTTCTATTGATAAGAGATTTTATGACCAATTAAAACAGCATTATTCGGAAAAAGCAACGGCAAATAAAGCTACTGATTTCTCATGGATATATGGGAAATGGATGCAAAATGACAAAGAGATCAAATCAGATTCGGTTTTAGAAAATTTCTCTGATTTAACTAAAAAAGCAAATGACAATAAACCGCTAACTACCCTAAAGTCAAATGCGGTGGAACAAGTCATAACCGTTGAATTAGACAAAAAGCAACAAGAAGATTATGTGTTACTTCACAATTTTGAAAAAGCAGAAACTGCCGAAGAATTTAATGGAACATGGCGAGACTTTGATGGTTCTGACGAACTAGAAGAGCATCAAGAGGCTCTTGAAGAATTAAATATGAAATATACAGTTCGCGTCGATGATACGGCACATTCTGTGTATCAATCGGACTTTGTAGAGAACACTTCCATTTCTGAAAGTGCCGAGATTGATTCCAAAGGATTTCATCTTACTTACAACGAATGGGATTTTAGCAAACGTATATATAAAGACAATTTTTGTAAAGTGTATCCTAAATCACAACAGAAAACCGACAGCGATTATTACAAAAAAACAATAGCAAAAAATGCTTCAACATTATTAGGCTTGCGTAAAATGTTGACCAATGTTAATAATCGTATGCAACAACAAAAACGGCAATTGCAAGGCGATGAATTTGATATTGATGCGATTACTGATTTATATGTTGATGTACATTCAAAACGAACCCCATCTGAAAACGTATATATTTCGAACCGAAAAAAAGATAAAGATTTATCGATATTGATTTTGCTCGACATTAGCCTTTCTAGTGATGGTTATGCCGCAGGGAACCGTGTGATTGATGTAGAGAAAGAAGTCTCTATCCTCTTTGGAGAAATCCTAAATGAATTTAATATTGATTTTTCTATTGATAGCTTTTACTCCAAAACACGCAATTTTTCTACTTATCTCACTGTGAAGGAATTTGATGAAAATTGGAATACTGCCAAGCATAAAATTGGCGCCATAGAACCGAGCGGTTACACCAGGATTGGTGCTGCATTAAGACATGCTGGGGCAAGACTAGACACCAGAAATACAAAAAACAAATGGGTTATTTTAATTTCAGATGGAAAACCTAATGATTATGATAAATATGAAGGCAAATATGGTGTGAGCGATGTAAAGCAAGCGCTTAGAGAATTAAACCGAAGAAATATTAATTCCTATGCCTTAGCTATTGAAGCTCAAGCTAAGTATTATTTACCGCAGATGTTTGGGCAAAATCATTATCAAATACTGACAACTCCAGTTGAATTATTGCAATCAATGGTCAAGTTGTATGAAAAAATTAAACATCAAAAATAAACATATAATGAACGATATTTCAAATAACGTAGCACTTCCAGAAGGACACCCAATTCAGGTGTATTTTCAAGAAAAAGAGATTATCACCACTCTTTTAGAAGAATTGAGTGCTACAGATCCTACTCAAGAAATACAGAAATACACCAATATATTCAACCAGCTTTGTACAATTGAAAAACGATTTGCACGAAAAGAAAATCAGCTTTTTCCTTTTTTGGAAAAAAAAGGTTGGAACGGACCTTCTCAAGGAATGTGGTCTTTTCATGATAATTTAAGAGAACAGTTTCGCTTGATTCGTTATTATCTAAAAACTAATAATACAGAAAAAATAAATAGCAATACTCCATTTTTAGTCGATGGAATTAACAGATTGTTAAATGTAGAAGAAACCGTTTTATTCCCTAATGCACTCGATTTATTACAAGAGAACGATTGGATTACGATGCGTGCTGGCGAAGAAGAAATTGGCTGGATGCTCTCACAGCCTCCTGTTGCTTATCCACACCAAGAATATATTCATCCAAGTCAAGATTTTACTCAGAGAGAAATGCCGTTTTCGCTTGAAAACACTTCCCATTATGATGAAGGTTACATGACCGTAGAACAAGTGAATTTACTTTTTAGAACCATGCCTTTAGATATTACTTATGTTGACGAGAATGACAAAGTGATTTTTTATAATCGTGGCGAAGAACGTGTTTTTCCGCGTAGTGCTGGAATTATAGGTCGTGAGGTGAAGTTTTGTCATCCGCCAAAAAGTGTTGATACTGTTCTCAAAATCTTAGAGGAATTTAGAAAAGGAACTAAAAGTGAATCTTCATTTTGGATTAATTTCAAAGAACGGTTGATTTACATTCGATATTTTGCTGTTAGAGATACTGATAAAAATTACAAAGGCGTTATTGAAATGTCACAAGATATTACCGATATCAAAAAAATTGAAGGCGAAAAACGATTACTAGATTGGGAATAATCTAAACTTAAAAAACTAAAATGGAAACACTTAAAATCAATTATAAAGATTTATATTTTCCACCAGGAGGAATCCTGATGTGGATCATCATATTTCTGGAGCTTATTACCTTCGGGATGGCGTTAATCGCATTTGTTATATACGGAAATGAAGAGCCAGCATTGTTCCATGAATCTCGCATGCAGCTAAATAGCACATTTGGCGCTATAAATACCGTTTTCCTTTTAACGAGCGGTTATTTTATGGCACTCGCAGTACACGAATTTAAAGAGAAAAATTTAAAAAAATCCTCTTTTTATTTTAAATTAACGATGCTAGGGGGACTGTTGTTTTTAATATTAAAAAGTGTCGAATATTATCACAAAATTGAATCTGGAATTACAGTAGACACTAATACATTCTATGCTTTTTATTGGCTTTTAACTGGATTCCATTTACTTCATGTACTTATGGGATTAGTTATTTTAATCTGGACAAACAACGGAATGATGAACAAAAATTCTGATACAGAAGTAGTAGATGTTGAAGCTTGCGCCGCTTTCTGGCACATGTGTGATTTAATTTGGCTTTTATTATTTCCTGTTCTTTATTTAATTTACTAAAATATGAAAAAATCACTTCTACTTAGCTACGTATTTCTAATTTTATTAACCGTAAGCACAGCACTAATTTCAAATTATTTTACGATAAGTTCAGTTGTTATTTCTTTGATTATGAGTTTTTCAGCGATAAAATTTATTTTAGTAGCTTTTCAATTCATGGAATTAAAAGAAGCAAATTCATTTTGGAAAATTAGTTTGCTTTCTGTTTTATTATTAATTATCGTGGTTATAATTTTAGCTATAAACAATTAATAAAAAAAAGTTAATAACATGATAAATATCATAATAAAGGATGTATGTATCCTTTAATTTTACACTATAAATCAAGATAAACTTAAACATTATTATTATGAATTTGCAATTCAATTTCAAACAGAAAAGTAAGCTAATTGCCATCGCATTTTTTCTCTCCATTACACTGTTCTCTTGCAATAAAGATCAGGAAAAAGATGCTAAATACTATGAAAGCATAAAGATCGATGGTCAAAAAACAGCAGAGCTTACTGCTCCGCCATTTGTCCCAGCACCAGTTGGAGATCGTCCTGCGATGAAACTCATCGTTAATATGGAGATCACAGAAAAAGAAGGCGAAATGGTAGACGGTGTAAAGTATACCTATTGGACATTTGGTGGATCTGTACCAGGAAGTTTTATTAGAACACGTGTTGGCGATGAAGTAGAATTTCATTTAAAAAACCACCCAGATAATAAAATGCCTCATAACATTGACTTACATGCCGTAACTGGACCAGGTGGAGGAGCAACATCATCACTTGTGGCACCAGGACACGAAAAAGTTTTCAATTTTAAAACATTAAATCCAGGTTTGTATGTATATCATTGTGCAACAGCCCCAGTAGGAATGCACATAGCAAACGGAATGTATGGATTAATATTAGTAGAACCAGAAGGCGGATTACCTCCCGTTGATAAAGAATATTACATTATGCAGGGTGATTTCTACACTAAAGGTGCTTATGGAGATCCTGGAAACCAACCATTTGATATGGACAAAGCTATCAAAGAACAACCGGACTATGTGGTATTTAATGGAAAAGTAGGTGCATTAACAGGAGATAAAGCATTGACTGCTAAAAAAGGAGAAACAGTACGTATTTTTATGGGTAATGGTGGTCCAAATTTAGTTTCTTCTTTTCATGCTATTGGTGAAATATTTGACAGAGTACACGTTGAAGGTGGCGATTTAATCAATAAAAATGTTCAAACTACTTTAATCCCAGCAGGTGGCGCCGCAATAGTGGAGTTCAAAGTTGAGGTTCCTGGGACATATATACTGGTAGATCACTCTATTTTTAGAGCTTTTAACAAAGGAGCTTTGGGAATGCTGAAAGTGGAAGGCGATGAAAACAAGAAAGTATATTCAGGAACCATACAAGAAGGAATCTATTTGCCAGAAGGTGGAACTATCCAAAATATGCCTAAGGTTGCTACAACAACTAAGAGCACTGGAGTAAAAACAGTGGCCGATCAAATCTCTTCAGGCAAAGCATTATATGGAAGAACTTGTTCAGCATGTCACCAAACCGAAGGTCAAGGAGTTGCTAACGCTTTCCCTCCATTAGCAAAATCAGATTATTTGAATGCTAATACGGATAGAGCTGTAGCTGCTGTGCTACACGGACTAAGTGGTGAAATTACGGTAAACGCTAAAAAATACAACAATGTTATGACAAGCCAAAATCTTACCGATGATGAGGTAGCTGATGTATTAACATACGTATATAACAGTTGGGGAAATAATAAAACTGTAGTTACTGCAGACAAAGTAAAAGCGTTACGAGCTAAACCAGTTCAAAAAGTGAAAGATATTCACGAATAACAAAATGACAATAATTTTAACAAAAATAAATAAATTATGAAAAAATATGTTTTTTCAATCGCAATGATTGCCTTGGCTTTCCAAGGGTACAGTCAAAATATAGAAAAAGGTAAAAAAGTCTACAATCAAGTTTGTATTGCTTGTCACCAACCTACTGGTTTAGGTATTCCAGGTGCTTTCCCTCCACTAGCCAAATCAGACTATTTAAATAAAGATGTCAATCGCGCAATCAAAGGAGTTGTAAAAGGACTTAAAGGACCTATAGTTGTAAATGGTAAAAAGTATAATGGCGAGATGCCTGTACAAACCCTTAATGATCAACAAGCGGCTGACGTTATGACTTATGTTTACGCAAACTGGGGTAACAATAAAACTATTGTAACTCCTGCCATGGTTAAAGCACAAAGAAAATAAAGTTTTTACAATTTAAAAAAAAGAGCCATGTTAAAAAGAAAAATAGAGATAGTATTAATTCTATTATTTATAGCAACATCGCTATCTGCTCAACAAGCTAAAATGGTAACTATAAGTGGGGGAACTTTTGTTCCCCTTTATGGTGCCACTACTAAAACACCGGTTGAAGTAAAGAGTTTCTATCTCGATGTCTATCCTGTGACTAATGCAGAATTTCTAGCATTTCTAAAAAAATTTCCAGAAAATAGCCGCTCTAAAATGAAAGGAATTTTTGCTGATAAAAGTTATTTATCTCAATGGGCAAGTGATTTCGATTATGGTAAATCAAATTTAAGTAATGCTCCTGTTACTAATATTTCTTGGTTTGCTGCTAAAAAATACTGTGAATGTGAGGGTGGACGTCTGCCTACAATGGATGAGTGGGAATTTGTTGCTATGGCCGATGAAAAGCGAATCGATGCACGTAGCAAGGAGAGCTTTAATCGATATATAATGTCTTGGTATGAAAAACCTAATACTTATGCAAATCCTGTGGGAAAAACATTTAAAAATTATTGGGGCGTTTATGATATGCATGGATTAGTTTGGGAATGGACTTCTGATTTTAATAGTATCTTCCTATCGGGCGAATCCCGAAAAGATAAAGATACTGATAAAGATTTATTTTGCGGAAGCGCATCAGTAAATGCAACTGATTTAATGAATTACGCTGCCTTTATGCGTTACGCTTTTAGGGGAAGTTTAAAAGCTAAATATACAACCAAGAATTTAGGTTTTCGTTGCGCAAAAGATAAAAAATAGCCTTTTATTTCATTAAAAAATCAAAACAATGACACCCATTTATTATACTTCAGCAATTTTACAAAAGATAAAAACCATTTTAAAAATTAGATTTATTAGTAACAAATCATGTTTATTGATAGTATGTTCTTTATCCATTTTATTTTACTCATGTAATAATAAAGCTGAAACAAAATCCAAAATTGATTCACCTATCACAGAACTTTCTATTTACAATTTACCATCAAAGTGGACTGATCAAAATGGCAAAAATTTAGAAATGAAAGATTTAAAGGGCAAAGTATTAGTAATGGTCATGATTTACACCTCTTGTAAAGCTGCTTGTCCGAGACTTGTTGCTGATATGAGAAATATTGAACAGCGAATCCCAGAAAAAATTAAAGACAATGTACAATTTGTCATGGTAAGCATAGATCCTGAGGTAGATACGCCACAAAGATTAAAAGCCTTTGCAATTGAAAACAAAATGGATGGTGATCAATGGCTTTTTTTACGTTCTACAGAGGAAAATACTCGTGAGTTTGCTGCAGTTTTAGCGGTAAATTATAAAAAAATCGCTCCTTTAGATTTTTCCCATTCTAATATTATCTCCGTTTTTAATGCCGAAGGGGAATTAGCTTATCAACAAGAAGGATTAGGAGTAAATTCAGATCAAACCATAAATAAAATTTCGGAGGAAGCGCAAAAGTTAAATTAAACTATCATGAATTTACTAAAAAAAATTAGTTTATCATTTCTAGCGATGATAGGCATAGCAAGTCACGCACAGGAATTTGAAGCTAATTTACAACTGAGACCGAGATTTGAATATAGAAACGGTTATAAAAATTTAATTGCTAATGACGAGAAAGCCACTGCATTTGTGTCACAACGTTCTCGTCTTAATTTGAATTACAATTATGAAAAGCTAAAAACTAAGATTACCTTTCAAAATATCCGCACTTGGGGAGATGCAACTACAACGGCAACAACAGACAAAAATGGAATTGCTGTTTTTGAAGCATGGGCAGAATATGAGCTAAATTCGAAATGGAGCACTCGCATTGGCCGTCAAGTTATTTCTTATGATAATCAGCGAATATTTGGAGAAATCGATTGGGCACAACAAGGCCAAAGTCATGATGCGGCCTTGATAACATTCCATCGTGAAAACAATCAATTAGATTTAGGATTTGCGCTAAACTCCAATGCAGAAAATTTACTTGCCTCTAAAACGCCTTATACAACAAACTATAAAACCATGCAATACGCTTGGTATCACACGAAATTAAACCAAGTAGGAATGAGTTTATTGTTTTTGAATACGGGTTATGAATTTCAAAAAACACTTACGGATCTAGAAGTAGATTATAAACAAACTTTTGGGACTTACCTCACTTTCAAAGAAAAACAATGGGATATCAATGTAGGTCTTTATGGTCAAACAGGAGAATCTGCTGACAGAAAAGTAAATTCTTGGTATGCTGGAGCATACTTTGGATACGCAACTTCAAAAAAATTTAAAGCAGGATTAGGGCACGAATTCCTTTCTGGAAAAGATCAAAATGATTTCAGTTCAGATAGTAAATCGTTTCTCCCTATTTTTGGGACCAATCATGGGTTCAACGGATTCATGGACTATTTTTATGTAGGAAACCATCAAAATAATGTTGGTTTAAATGATACCTATTTAAAATTAAATTATATCTCTAATAAATGGCAATTTGCCTTTATACCACATGTCTTTAATGCACCAAATACGGTTTTAGACGCAACTAGTCAAAAGATGGATGCTTATTTAGGAACAGAGATTGATTTAACAGCTACATATACTGTTAGAAAAGATATTGTTGCTATGGCCGGATATTCTCAAATGTTTTCCTCTTCAACTTTAGAACGTGTTAAGACTGTTGCCAATGCAGCAGACACTAATAACTGGGTTTGGGTAATGGTTTCATTCAGTCCTAGAATTTTCACTTCAAAATAATACCTATTATTAATTCAATAAAAAACGGCCATCAATATACTTTGATTGCCGTTTTTTTATTCTATTAAAATAGTAGTGGTAAAATAATAGCCTCTATATTTAAAATCAAAAATTGAGATCGTTAGGATAAAAATATAGCTACCATTATTTTTTTGTCTTTATTTCATTCTGCGAAATACTCATATTTACTTCTTTTACTAAAGCTCCTTTATCATAAAATTGCCAAATCCCAGTTTTTTGTCCATTTGTAAAAACACCTTTGGAAACCACTTCTCCATTAGCGTCTCTAAAAACCGCGGTCCCTTGATAGTTGTCTTTTACAAAATTAGATTCTTCCAGAATAGTTCCATTTTCAGTGTATTTTTTATAAACGCCATTTTTTAAATTATTTTTATACACTATTTCTTCTGCTACTTTGCCACTTTGATAAAAGGTCGTTTGAACACCCTCTAATTTTCCGATTTTATAATGCTCAAGTGTCATTACACTTTTAGCGGCTTGATGATAGTATTTCCATTCTCCTTCAAACAATTTATTGACTACTTTGCCTTCACTTACTTTATTACCTTTTTGATCATAAAATATGGTATAGGCTGAATTGTCTTTGGCATTAAATTCTCGCGTGGCAATTAAAGACTTAGCTTTAGTGTCATCGTAAAATTTAAAAAGCCCACTTTCTTTGCCATGCTCAAAAGCACCTTCGTATTTAGGTCTTTTTGATTCGTTATAGAAGCCTACCCAAAGTCCATGTTTCTTGCCTTGTTCATCAAATTGATTAATATTCGTTTGTGCATTACTAAACCCTGTGCTTATTAATAGCATAAGAGTTACATATAAAATTGCTATCCTTTTATTTTTAACTTTCATATTTTGATTGCTTTATTATTTGTCAAAATTAATTCAAATTATTACAAAGATATAATTGTCCATTACTTTTAAATTACAAACCACGTACAATCATCTTAGAAATAAAACAATATTCGTTAAAAACGGTATCACTAATTCTTGTTTAACTTTATTTTTTATTTGAGATTAAAAAATAAGTTAATAATATCTACTTTACTGCTGCAATTAGCTAATTATCTCATTTTTAACACTTAAACAAATATCAAATTTTATACAATATTTTATTTTTTGTTTAACTTTATCTCTACTTTTATGAACAGAATCACAACTTCTATCTATTAATTAAAAAAACTATTATGAAAAAACTATCAAAATTCAAAATTATTGCATTAGCTCTGTTTGCAGCTGTATTCATTTCATGTGACAATGATGATGATCCGGTAATGCCAGTAGACAATACAATAACGGGAATTGCAGTTAAAAATCCAAATTTAAAAATTTTGGTACAAGCTTTAACTAGAGCTGATCTAGCGAATACATTAAAAGGAGCTGGTCCATATACCGTTTTTGCTCCAACAGATGCAGCATTCACTGCGTTTTTAAAAACTACTCCTTATGCAACTATTAATGATGTACCAAAGGATGCACTTACACAAATCTTATTAAATCATGTAGTAAGTGGTGCTGTGAAATCAACTGATCTTAAGGCTGGTTATGTAAAAACATTAGCTAAAGGAGCCGCATCAGCAACTAATAATTTAAGTATGTATGTTGATTTAACCTCAGGTGTTAAATTAAATGGAGTTTCTAAAGTAGCAACAGCTGATGTAATGGCTTCTAATGGAGTTATTCATGTGGTAGATGCAGTGATTGGTTTACCAACTATTGTTACACATGCAACTGCAAATCCAAATTTCTCTTCACTTGTAGGAGCTTTAACAGGACCAGGACAACCCGCATTTACAACAATACTAGCTGGTACAGGACCGTTTACTGTTTTTGCACCAAATAACGCCGCGTTTACAGCGTTAAATACTGAACTTGCACCAGGAGGAATTGCGGGCGTTTCTGTAGCAAATCTAACAAAAGTGTTACAATATCACGTAGTTAGTCCAGCAAATGTTTTAGCCGCTTCATTAACTGAAGGACAAGTAGTAACCCCTATTTTAGCTCCGGCTCAAACATTTACAGTGTTACTAGCTGGCGGTGCTAAAATTAGAGATGCGAGAACAAGGGTATCAACAATTGTAGCTACCGACGTACAGTGTGCTAATGGTGTGATTCATGTACTTGATAAAGTATTATTACCAACATTTTAATACTTATAATTTTTATAGATTAAAAATTGTATCTAGTTTTAATTAGCATGGTTTTTAATTTTTTTGGAAAGCGCTTAAATAAATTTCAATTTATTTAAGCGCTTTTTTGCAAGCGAAAATTATTTACATTCTTCTCTTGTTCCGCAAATTGTGCATTTATCTTTCTCTATTTTATATCCATTGAAATGCAAAATTACACTGATCGTACTGGTTTTAGTACAGTCAATGATTAAATGTTATAGACGATATTTTACTGTGCTTTTAGTAGATCAAATTCGATAAAAAGCGCTGCTAAATGTTGAGACGCTGCCAGAGTGACAACTTGCGGCGGGAAAGTTTGGCAAAATATATTACAGACAATACAATCATGTAACAGGTTTTTTTAATCATTAAGGGAGTTAAATTAATTTTAGATTGAACTGCGCTTAATTTTTCTAAATTTTCTAAATGGTTTAGATAAGTATTTATATTGATTGAGATAGATTTTTTTTCAGATGTGTTAAAGTAGAAACTAATTTCTTGTGATTTGGTCTTTAGTGTTGAGACGCTTTTAGCGTGACAAATTGTGGCGTGAGTGTTTGCTAAAAAATATTATTAATCTATAGACATGAAATAGGTTTTTGAGACGCTTTTAGCGTGACAAATTAAAGTGACACTGTTAAAAAAAATCCTATTTTCAATCAATAAGTAACCACAAAGATAAACACTGTCATAAAAAAAAGGAAATCAAATGATTATTATCTCATTTGATTTCCTTTAGTATTATTAGACTATTGATGAAATAATTTACAATTTCTTCTTTTTATCTAATGCTTTTTGAGCTTCGGCTTGTTCCATTACTTCTTGAAGTTTTCGTTGGAATTTACCTTGCTTTTTAGGCTCTTTCAATTTGTTTTCTTGGATTTGAACGTGAATTTTATCACTATCAATAAAATACTTTTTGATAACAACCATAATTCCAATAGTAATTAAGTTGGAGATAAAGTTATATAAACTCAATCCTGCACCGTAACTATTAAAGAAAAATAACATCATTATAGGGGAAGCATAAATCATCACTTTCATAATCTTTGCCATATCTGGCATTCCTTCCTGTTGTGGTGCCATCATTTGCTGATCTCCAGAAGTCATTTTCATATAAAAGAAAATCGCAATCGAAGCTAAAACAGGAAATAAACTAATATGATTTCCGTAAAAAGGAATGTAAAAGGGAAGCCTAATCACTTCATCAAATGAAGATAAATCGTCTGCCCATAAAAAACTTTTTTGTCTTAACTCAAACGCAGATGGGAAAAACTGAAACGATGCATACATAAACGGTAGCTGAATCAATGCTGGAATACAACCTGCCATAGGATTTACTCCTGCCTTGTTGTATAACTTCATTGTTTCCTGCTGTTTTTTCATTGGGTCTTTTTTGAATTTTTCTCCCAACTCAGCAATCTCTGGACGCAATACTTTCATCTTAGCTTGAGATAAGAAAGATTTAAAAGTAATAGGCGACATAGCTATTTTAATTAAAATAGTAAAAATAATAATAGCAATTCCATAGGAAATATAAGTACTTAAAAAGCCAAATAATGGAATAAAAATGAATCTATTGATCCAGCCAAAAATTCCCCAACCCAAAGAAATAATTTTTTCTAAATTCTTATCGTAACTATTTAATGTTTGGTAATCAGTTGGTCCAAAATACCAACTCATTTTATGATCTAATTCTCCATTAGTAAAGGCTAGAGGAATATTAGCTTTAAACTGCTTTGTAAATAATGTATCAACTTTATCATCAACAACTAAATTCACTGATTCTAACTTCGCTGTCTCAAACGGTGTTTTGGTCAATAATATAGTGGAAAAAAAATGCTGCTTGTACGCAATAAAAGAAGCCTTTTCAAGATCAGACTCTTCTGTTTGCCCTAAGCCAGAATAGTCAATTTTCCCATCTTCATGCTCAAAATAGATTTCAGTGTACCTATTTTCATAAGAAACACTTTTCTCGTTTCTAATTGTTTTTAAGTCCCACTCCAAATCCAATGGCTTAGCGGTGTTCAAAACTTTATTTAATCCCTGCGAGCGAATATCAAAATCAATCATATATTGATTTGGTTTCAATATATACTTGTATTCTAAAAATTCATTTGCTCCAGCTTTCAATTTCATAGATAAAACTTGATCTGCTCCCATATTTGTCAAAGTAGGCTCAAAATACAAGTCTTTAGAGTTTAAAGTTCGGTTATCACTAGTAAGTAACTGGATATTTAAATTAGCATTATTGTCTTTTATTAATTGTACTAATTGACCTGATCCTTTTTTAAATTTTTCAAACTCCTTTAATGTAGCCTCTACAATATAACCACCTTTGTTAGCAATAGTAAGTTTTACTAATTCATTTTCGATAATAGTAAGACCTGCTTTTGCAGATGGAAGTGTTGCTGAATAAGCAAAATTCCCTAAGTTTTTTTGCAATTGCGCTAATTGCGTAGAATCACCAGTTGTGGCTACTGCAAGCGTAGCTTGAGCAACAGTTTTATCCTGTAATTCTTTTGTCTTAGCGGCTTTGATGACCAATTCCTTTTCAGCTTTTTCGGCGGCAATTACCTTAGGATCTGGTTGATTTTGATACATGATGTAAACCAAAATACCAAAAATTAATACAAAACCTATTACCGAATTGAGGTCAAATTTTTTTTGTTCCATTGTTGTTAAAAAAAGTTTTAAATTTAAAGTTAACCGAAACTATATTGTCTCTAGTTATTTTTTCTTCGCCTGAACAGCAGCTGCAATGAAATTTACAAAAATAGGATGCGGATTGGCTACCGTACTCTTATATTCTGGATGGTATTGAACTCCAATATAAAATGGATGATCTTTTATCTCTATAATTTCAACTAAGCCTGTATCAGGATTTATACCAGATGAAATTAATCCAGCATTTTGTAATTGCTCAACATATTTACTGTTGTATTCATAACGGTGACGATGACGCTCTGAAATCGTTTCTTTACCGTATATTTTATACGCTAATGAATCTTGCTTTATATCACATTGCCAAGCTCCAAGACGCATAGTGCCTCCTTTGTCAGTAATAATTTTTTGCTCCTCCATCAAATTGACTACTGGGTGAGCGGTGTGTTCATTCATTTCTGTTGAATTAGCATCAGCATATCCAAGAACATTGCGTGAATATTCAATTATAGCCATCTGCATGCCTAAGCAAATTCCAAGAAATGGAACTTTATTCTCCCGCGCATAGTGCACGGCTGCAATTTTTCCTTCAATCCCTCTCTCGCCAAAACCTGGCGCAACTAAAATTCCATCTAAACCAGAAAATTTTTCTTTGATGTTATTAGCATCAATATGTTCAGAATGTATTGAAATAACATTTACTTTAGTTTCATTAGCGGCACCTGCATGAATAAATGCTTCTAAAATCGACTTATAACAATCTTGCATTTCAACATATTTACCAATCAAACCAATGTTGACGGTATGTTTAGGATTTTTTAATCGCTTTAAAAAGATATTCCAGTTTTTTAAATCAGGAGCCGCTTTCTTTGGCAAATCTAATTTCTTCAAAGCCACTACATCTAAACCTTCTTCTAGCATTAGGTTTGGCACTTCGTAAATCGTTGAAGCATCAATAGATTGTATAACAGCTTCTCTTTTTACATTACAAAACAAAGCTAGTTTATTGCGTAACTCTTCTGAAAGTTCATGTTCTGTTCTACAAACTAAAATATCGGCTTTTATGCCGCTCTCCATTAAAGTTTTTACCGAATGCTGGGTTGGTTTTGTTTTTAATTCACCAGCCGCAGCTAAATAAGGAACTAACGTTAAATGAATTACAATAGCATTGTGTTCGCCCAAATCCCAAACTAATTGCCTAACAGATTCAATATAGGGCAGCGATTCAATATCTCCAACAGTTCCACCTATTTCAGTAATTATAATATCATAATCACCTGAATTGCCTAACAATTGCATTCTTTCCTTAATTTCATTGGTGATATGAGGCACAACTTGCACCGTTTTTCCAAGAAATTCTCCTCTTCTCTCTTTTTCAATAACCGAAAGATAGATTCTTCCAGTTGTTACATTGTTGGCTTGAGATGTAGGTACATTTAAAAAACGCTCGTAATGTCCTAGATCTAAATCCGTTTCTGCGCCATCATCCGTAACATAACATTCCCCATGTTCATAGGGATTTAAAGTTCCAGGATCGACATTAATGTATGGGTCAAACTTTTGGATAGTAGTACGATATCCTCTTGCTTGTAACAATTTTGCCAATGAAGCTGCAATAATCCCCTTCCCTAAGGAAGAAGTCACACCGCCAGTAACAAAAATATATTTAGTTTGATGCATTGTATAGTTATATGTGTTGTAGTTGTGTAAAAAACGTCGCAAAAGTACAAATTAAATTAGAGAATTTGACCATTAGACAATGAGAAATTAAATTAGAAAATTTGCCAATTCGATAATTAGAAAATTGAGAATCTTATAATTTGTGTTATTCTTGAAATAACTATTTAAAGTGGTTTGGGATATTGCTTTTTTATATTTCGAATCAACTCTTCAAGACCATTAAGCTTTAATTCGTAAATTAATTTCAATTGCTCTCCTAATTCTCCCTTTGGAAATCCCTTGTTGCTATACCAAACAATATAATATTCTGGTATGTCAATTAGAAACCACCCTTCGTATTTACCAAAAGGCATTTTTGTATGGGCAAGTTTGATGAGTTGTTTTTGGTTTTGATCCATTAGGGATTGAAGTTCGTGGTTCGTGATTCGTGATTCGTGATTCGTGGTTCGTGATTCGTGACTCGTGGATCGTGGATCGTGATTCGTGGATCGTGGATCGTGATTCGTGATTCGTGGATCGTGATTCGTGATTCGTGATTCGTGATTCGTAAATCGTGATTCGTGATTCGTGGTTCGTGGTTCGTGGTTCGTGGTTCGTGATTCGTGATTCGTGACTCGTGGATCGTGGATCGTGGTTCGTGGTTCGTGGTTTGTGGTTCGTAGTTCGTGGTTCGTAGTGTATATTCGTGAACTGAGCTTTATCGTTTGATTTAAAAAAAGATGTAAGAGGTCTTTAAATAAAAATTTAAATATTGTCAATTTATTTTTAAATCGGCAATATTTTAGATTTTGTGTTTAAGCTTATAAGTAACAGAAACAATTTATTGTTTCTATTAACCATAATTATTTAAGTACTTAAATGAACTTACTATAAAACAAAAAAAAACATCATTTAATCTTATGTTTTTCAATAGGATTAAAAATTATATTGAAAACTTATATGGCTCAATTGGTAAAAAAAACGATATTATGGTCTTTTAATTATTTCAATTGAAACTCTTTTTCCAAATACTATTTCCAAATAAAAATAATTCGCTTGTCAATTTCTGGATGTAAACTCAAAAAAACGGGACAAGTCATTGCTGCTCTTTCTAAAATTGTTTTATTTTTTTGATCATTAACTCCTTGTAAATGAAAAACTATTTCAATAGCGCCAATACGTCTTGGTTCTGCATTCATTATTTTAGTTACCTCAGCAGTAGAACTTAATAAATTAATTTCCAAATCTCTGGCTTTGATTCCCATAATCGTCATCATACAACTAGCTAAAGCATTTGCAACGGCATCTGTAGGAGAAAAAGCTTCTCCTTTTCCGTTGTTATCAAGTGGTGCATCAGAAATGATTTCAGTGCCTGATTGTATATGTATGGAAGAAGTGCGTAAATCCCCCAAGTAAGTTACTTTTGATGTCATAATGAATATTATTTATTTTTATACTTTTGGATTATAAAACTAAAATTGAAAAAGGAATTTGACTGCATTTGTAGTACAACTTCCTTCCGCCTTAAAGATAAACCGACTTATTATTTCATTGGAATATGTGCTTTTTAAAACCTTTGAACTTTAAAAGCAAAGAGGGAAAATCTATTTCGCTTCCTTTATAGTTAAATCAGTATCGTAATACAATATATAAATTCCTTTATTAGCGTATCCTCCATTCTCAATTTTATAGTACTCAAATTTGTTGTCCACTTGTTCTGTAGCAGCATTTTCTATGGTTTCATAGAAATTTTTATCCTGTGACAAACGCATCATTGTATCAAAAGTTACATCAAATCCTCTTGTTGCAAAATCATTTGGAGCCACTTTATTTTTCTTTTTATATTCTTTTATAAATAATAATGCTTCCGGAGACTCATTTTCACGGGAGACAGAAGGATACATTAATTTTAATTTTGCAAGATTTACCATGCTGATTTCAGCTGTATCTAATGTTTCGTTAGGCTCTAAAATTACTAATTGAACATTAAATGCCGCCATAGCACCTAACATAGTATTTATAGTAGCTTTAATCATTTGTGTATTTCCAGTTTCCATTACCACATAATTTATTCTGTCTTTTACAAATAAACTTTTCAAATTTTCAGCAGAAACTCCGCCGTTTGCCGTAAGGACAGAAAATTTTACATCTTTTTGATTTTCTTGAATGTATTTGATGATAGAACCTTTTTTATTATCTACCACTGCTATCATATTTCCATTTTTAGCACGCATAAAACTAAACATAGCATTTTTTACAGCATCTGCTGAGGGAATAGATTGGAATATATTTTTATAAGACACTCCTTGATCTTTAGACAAAGGAGAGATTACAGGCACTTGATTTACTATCAATAATTCAGCTGTTTTTTCAACATTGCTTTGATAAAATGGTCCTATTACAACATCTGAATCTTGTAGTTTATTATCTTCAATAATAGTAGCAACAGCTGATGAATTTTTAGTTTCTTGTGAATCGAATATGGAAATATCAAGTTTAAGACCTAATGCTTTAGCTGAATCAATAGCCATGAGCGCTCCCGCATAAAAATCTAAGGTCATGTTTAAAAACTTATCTTTTTTTAAACGCATTGCCGTCGAATTGATCGTATCGCCCTCTATTCTTGCAATATTAAATGGCAGTAAAAATGCTAATTTCTTTTTATTAGAACTGCTTTTTTTAGCAAATTCAACATATTCTTTTTTGACTTCTATCGTCTTTGCAACAGTAACAGGAACTTTTATAACCATACCTTCAACAACACCATCCGCTAAAAAAGGATTCATCGCTATCAATTCTGACTGCGAAATTTCAAACATTTTTGACAAACCATATAAAGTCTCTTTTGCTTTGATAGTATAATTAGTAGTCGCTGGTTTTTTTATTATATCTAAAACAGGAGTTTCCTTTTTCACTTCAACTGCAGAAGCAGTATTAGGAACCTCTTTACCTTTTATTAACAATTTAAATCCTTCAGGCAAATTTGCAACCACCTCAGGGTTTTTAAGTTCTAATTCCTGAATCGTAATTCCGTATTGCTTTGCTATTGAATATTTAGTTTCTTTTGGCAGCACATAATGATAAACCACTCTCTCTACTTTTTCTGATTTTACAATAGGAGTTTTTACTGCAACTTTAACAGGGATTGTCAATTTCTGACCTATTTGCAGTCCATCTTGTTCAAGGAATGGATTGGCTTGTTTTAAAACTTCATCAGAGATATTAAATTTTTTTTCGATACCATACAACGTTTCTTTTGCAAGTACTTCATGAGTGATCACTTTGTTTTCAGTTGCCGCAACCACTGCTTTAAGAGCGGTAGCTGATGGAATAATTAAAACACTATTGGGTTTCAAACCTGTTTGAGCATCAGGATTTAGTTGATAAATAGCATTTGCACTCACATTGTATTTTTGAGCAATCTGCGTAATCGTTTCTCCTTTTTGAACCTTATGTGTAATTGTTTTCCCTTGCGCAAAAACGCTACTGTTTAGCAAAATTGTAATAATAAATGCAAAAATATATTTCATGTTATTTATTTAAAAGTATTGAATTCATCAATAAAAATAACGGTATCAAATTTTATTCCGAAAACTTGATACCGTTGTTGTGCCGAATTTTTTAAAAATATTTTACTATTGAAATACAATTTCAAGAGTTATTCCCATTCTATTGTTGCTGGGGGTTTAGAGCTAATGTCGTATACCACTCTATTGACACCTTTAACTTTATTAATTATGTCATTAGAAATTTTCATCAAGAACTCGTAGGGTAAATGAACCCAATCAGCAGTCATTCCATCCGTAGATTCTACAGCACGAAGCGCCACCACTTTTTCATAAGTGCGCTCATCACCCATTACTCCTACGCTATTCACTGGCAAAAGAATTGCGCCTGCCTGCCAAACTTTATCATATAATCCCCAAGATTTTAAACCATCAATAAAAACGGCGTCTACATCTTGTAGAATTTGTACTTTCTCCGGTGTGATATCGCCTAGTATTCTAATCGATAATCCTGGACCTGGAAAAGGATGTCTTCCTAACAGTTCTTTATCAATTCCTAAGGAGGCTCCTACTCTACGCACTTCATCTTTAAAAAGCATACGAAGTGGCTCCACAATTTTCAGTTTCATATAATCTGGCAAACCGCCTACATTATGATGTGATTTTATAGTTGCCGATGGTCCTTTGACAGAAACCGACTCAATTACATCAGGATATATGGTTCCTTGTGCTAACCATTTTACATCTTCTATCAAATGTGATTCATCATCAAAAACTTCGATAAATACACGTCCTATAATCTTACGCTTAGTTTCTGGATCACTAACTCCAGCTAATTCAGATAAAAAACGATCACCTGCATCAACGCCTTTTACATTTAAACCCATTCCTTTGTACTGATCTAAAACGCTTTGGAACTCGTTTTTACGAAGCAAACCATTATTAACAAAGATGCAATATAGATTTTTACCAATAGCTTGATGTAATAAAACCGCAGTTACTGTAGAGTCAACACCGCCTGAAAGTCCAAGTACTACTTTATCATCTTGCAATTTTTCTTTTAATTCTGCCACCATCTCTTCTACAAAAGCGTTTGGGGTGAAATTTTGAGGGACTTCTGCAATTTTGACTAAGAAATTCTCTAACATCTTGGATCCATCGGTAGAATGAAAAACTTCAGGATGATATTGAATAGCATAAGTAGTCTCGCCTTCAATTTTATAAGCTGCAAATTCTACATCATGTGTGCTGGCAAGTTTTACTCCATTATTCGGCAAATCTTTAATGCTATCGCTATGACTCATCCATACCTGACTATTGTGTGAAACGCCTTCAAAGAAAACCTCATCTTCTTTTATATAAGATAAATTAGCTCTTCCATATTCTCTCGTGTTTGAAGCTTCTACTTTTCCACCACTAAACTGCGCTAGGTATTGCGCTCCATAACACACAGCAAGCATAGGCAATTTGCCTCGTATTTGAGATAAGTCAGGATGAGGCGCATCATCTGCTCGTACAGAAAATGGACTTCCACCCAGAATTACGGCTTTGTATGAAGATAAATCAGTTGGAAAATTATTAAAAGGGAAAATTTCGCAGAATATATTTAATTCGCGAACTCTACGCGCAATGAGCTGTGTATATTGCGATCCGAAATCTAAAATAAGTACGTTGTGTTGCATGCGCAAAAATACTTTTTATATTTCGAATTGAAAAACTGAATTTTGAAAATTATCAATTATTCTTTCACTAAGATTATAGTGGCCTTAAAACCTGTTCCAAGATTCCACTGGCTGGCCGAAATTAAAGATCCTTTATCATCATACACTTTAAATTCAGCAGTGTTTGGACCAGAAGTTCCTTGATTTAAAGCTTCAAAATCTATTTTATTAAAACCTTTTTCTAAAACAATTTCAAAACCCTTGAAATTACTGTCTAAGTTTACTTGACTCTGAATTACCTTATCATTTAGATAAACTCTAATTTTATCACCGTCAACATACGCAGCATCGCGATACATTACTTTAGCTGACGTAGAGCTCGTTTGAAAATTACCTAAATTTTGATTTCTTCGATATACAATTCCTTGTGGATTTTCTTCTTTTTTATTCCACTTGTCTTTATATACATCGCCAGGATTAATAAATTCGTTTTTTGGAATCATTGAAAAATTATTTGCGGGAGCAATAGATCCTGAAGGAGCTGGATTAGGACTAAATATTTCGGGACTTTTAGAAACATTTGGTTTTTCTATAGGTGGAATATCAAATTTAGGTGGCGTCTCTTTCTTAATTTTGGGTGCGTTATTTTTGAGCGGAATCGCCTTGAATTTATTATTAAATTCACTTTGCGCAAATCCATTTATAGATAGAGTTACTGTAATTAGAAGTATTAAAAATCTTTTCATAACTTTTTAAATATTGTTTATAACCTATTTTTAAACTTAAAAAATAGATATGTGGAGCGTTTTCTAAATAATTACTATTTCAAAATACTCTAAATTATAACTTAGTAAACTTGCTTTTATTATACTCACGAGCACAAGCAACATAATGATTCAGTCGAGAAAAGAGGGCTATTTTACTTTCCTAAATATGAACTTAAACCATCTTTTTGTCGAAATTGCAATAAACATACCAAAACAATTGCAAAGTTAATAATTGTTTGTTTATCAAGAATAACAAAATTATATCAACGAAAAATCATCTTAAAATTAAGATTTATAATACTTTTGTAAAATAGCATACCGCATCAACAATGGATTTAGAAAAAATAAAAAAAAACTTATTTTTTAGTTTCAAATGGATTTTGATTTGTTCACTAATCGGAATATTATCAGGTTCAGCATCTGCATTTTTTTTAGTAGCTCTTGAGTATATGAGTCAAACAAGAATTGCTAACAATTGGATTATTTGGCTTTTGCCAATAGGAGGATTACTGATAGGTTTATCATATCATTACTGGGGAAAAACAGCAGTAAAAGGCAATAATTTATTGTTAGAAGAATATGCAAATCCTCAAAAAGCAATTCCTTTAAAAATGGCTCCTTTAGTTCTTTTTGGCACCTTAATAACCCATCTTTTTGGAGGTTCTGCTGGACGAGAAGGAACTGCCGTTCAAATGGGAGGCGCAATTGCTGATCAATTTACGCAAATATTCAAATTAGATAATTTCGATAGAAAAACAATTTTGATTTTAGGAATCAGCGCTGGTTTTGCTTCCATTTTTGGAACACCTTTAGCAGGTGCAATATTTGCTTTGGAACTGGTAATTTTTAGCAAAATTAATTTTAAAAGCTTCCCTTTATCTTTCTTAACTGCTTATATTGCTTATTTCACTGTTGAATTTTGGCAAGTAAAACACACCCATTATTCAATACCTTTCATTCCAGAAATGGATTTAAAAACTATATTGTGGGTCATTCTTGTTAGCATACTTTTTGGGATGGCAGCGCTTTTATTTTCTAGAAGCACACATTTATGGGGGAAATTATTTTCAAAAACTATTGCTTATCCACCACTGCGTCCTTTTATTGGTGGAATAATTTTGGCAATAGCCTTTTATTTTATAGGAAGTTCAAAATATACAGGTTTGGGGGTTCCTATAATTGTTGATGCTTTTTCCGTGGCAAATGCGCCTTATGACTTTCTACTCAAAATATTATTTACCGGTTTTACTTTAGGAGCTGGTTTTAAAGGTGGTGAAGTCACACCCTTATTTTTTGTTGGAGCTACTTTAGGAAGTGCTTTATCAATAGTGGTACCGTTACCCATTGCGCTTTTAGCAGGAATGGGATTTGTAGCTGTATTTTCAGGCGCGACCCATACTCCTATTGCTTGCACGGTTATGGGAATGGAGCTTTTTGGGGTTGAAAGTGGCGTTTTTATTGGTTTAGCTTGTCTAGTGGCTTATTTTTCATCGGGCTCAATAGGAATTTACTCTTCCCAAATTATCAGAGGACCAAAATACTTTTTATATCAAAAATTAAGACAAAAACCAGCTGACTTTTTGTAATAGGTGAAAATCGTGTTAATGATTTCAACTTTACCTTAAAAAAATGTAATTTCGCACCCTATGAAAATACAAGATATTCAAGCGGTACAGTTGTTATTAACAACGCCAAAAAAGATTGCCATTATACCACATCGAGGTCCTGACGGCGATGCTATGGGTTCTACCTTAGCATTATACCATTTTTTATTAAAATACAATCACGAACCTATTATTGTTTCTCCAAATGAATTTCCTGATTTTTTAGCCTGGATGCCTGGCGCCCAAAACATCAAAATATTCGAAAAGGATAAGTTAAATTGTACTACTATCCTTGAAGAAGCTGATCTTATTTTCACATTAGATTTCAATGCTTTACATCGTACAGGCGAAATGGAAAAAGTACTTGCTCCGCTCAAAGCGCCTTTTATAATGATTGATCATCATCAAAAACCTGATGATTATGCGGCCATCACTTATTCTGATACTTCATTTGGTTCCACTTGTGAGATGATTTATAATTTTATTTCTTTACTTGGTAAAAAACAAGATATTGATAAAACTATAGGAACATGCATTTACACAGGAATTCTCACTGATTCAGGTTCTTTTCGTTTTCCAAAAACAACGGGCGATACGCATAGAATAGTTGCTGAACTAATTGATTTAGGCGTTGAAAATACAGAGATTCCGAGTTTGCTTTTTGATAATAGTGGTTTTGGACGTTTGCAAATATTGGGACAAGCGCTTCAAAACATGAAATTGCGTATGGAGCATAAAACGGCTTATACCACCTTAAATCAAGACGAGCTAAACTCCTTTAATTATGTAAAAGGGGATACTGAAGGAATTGTGAATTATGGATTAAGTATCAAAGGAATTCAATTTGCAGCTATTTTTATCGAAAATGCTGATGAAAAAATAATTAAAATTTCTTTCCGTTCCCAAGGTGATTTTGATGTCAATCAATTTGCTAGAGATAATTTTAATGGTGGAGGACATAGAAACGCAGCTGGTGGAAAATCAGTAGATTCTATGCAAGAAACTATTCAAAAATTTGAAGGTTTAGTTACAAAAATAAGCATTTAAACCCATGAAAAACAGTATTTTATATTTTAGTATTTTGTTAGTTTTTGTACTATTTTCAAGTTGTAAACAGCCACAGGAAGCGAGAAAACCACTATCGCAATCCTCAGGAAGTTTTATGAAAAAATCGATCATTCGCAACAAAGAATTAGTGGCCACTGAAGAAACTCAAATAAAAAACCTAATTAAAAGTAATCCTAATATTCAATATATAGCTTCGAAAAAAGGATATTGGTATTCTTATGAAATTAGAAATCAATTAGACTCTATAAATCCTAAAAAAGGCGATATTGCCTTTTTTGATTATGAAATTAAGGATTTACAAGGCTCACTCATCTACTCTGAGTTACAATTAAGACCACAAACATATTACGTTGATAAACAAAATATTATAATGGGTTTACGCGACGGAATCAAACTGATGCGAAAGGGAGAGAAAGTAAACTTTATCTTTCCTTCTACGCTGGGATATGGTTACCGCGGTGATGAAAAAAAAATTGGGATGAACCAACCTATAATTTGCACGGTAACTTTGAGAGATTTTAAGTCGGAAGTAGCTTATAAAAAAGAAACTCAAATCAAACTACAACCCATTACTGGCGTTCCACTTGTTGAGAAGCAAGAAAAGCCTATTGCAAATAAAACTAATGACACCTTAAATTAATAAATGAAAATTAAAAATGAAAAAAAAGATTTTATGCGCATTGCTTGTAATAGCCTCCTTTTATTCTTGCAAAGAGGAAAACAGTAACCTTCCTGATGGTTTATATACAAAAATTGAAACTAGTAAAGGAGATATAATTTTACAATTAGACTATCAAAAAGCACCCATTACAGTAGCAAATTTTGTTTCATTAGCCGAAGGTAAAAACGAATTTGTTACTAATGAAAGTTTAAAAAACAAACCTTTTTATGATGGTTTAAAATTTCATAGAGTAATCAAAGATTTTATGATTCAAACTGGAGATCCACTTGGAACGGGTTCTGGAGATACCGGTTACAAATTTAAAGATGAATTTTCAGATTTGCGATTTGACAATGCTGGAGTTTTGGCTATGGCCAATAACGGAGTTGCTACAAACAGCAGCCAATTTTTTATTACTCATCTTGCTACACCTTGGTTAGAGGGAAAACATACCATTTTTGGTCATGTCGTAGAAAACGGAATGGATGTAGTCAATAAAATAGGGCAAGATGATTTTATCAAAAAAGTAACAATCATTCGAAACGGTGAAGCAGCAAAGAAGTTTAATGCTGCAAAAGTATTCAATGATTACTTTACTATCGAAGCGAAAGAGCAAACAAAAAGAGCGGCTATTGATACAGAAAATAAAAAAGTCTATGACGAAAAATATAAATCCGTAAGAGAAGAGAAAGTGGCTTATTTTGCTGATTTAAAAGTAAAAGCAACTAGAACTCCATCAGGATTAGAATACATTATTATTAAGAAAAGTGGTGGCAAAAAACCCTCAGCTGGAACTAATGTTTTTATCCATTATGCAGGATTCTTAGAAGACGGTGAATTATTTGACGCAAGTGTTGCCAGTGTTGCAAAAACTTTTGGTAAATACGACGAAAATAGAGCAGCCCAAAACGGATATCAACCTATTCCTTTTCAAGCTGGAAAAAGAGATGGTATGATTCCTGGATTTATTGAAGGACTGGAACAATTATCTTTTGGGGATAAAGCGGTCATTTTTATTCCGTCTCGATTAGGATATGGAGCCGCTGGCGCTGGAGATGTGATTCCGCCAAACGCCAATATCATTTTTGAAATTGAACTGTTGCAAAATATGCCTCAATAATATATAAAGTTAGATCTTAAATTATTTAAAAAATGAAATTCAAAATTCTGTTTTTATTATTTCTAGGAATGTTAAATGTACATTCACAAACAACTAAGAAACCTGTTTCTACTAAAAAACCAGCTACAACAGTAAAATCTATTGTGAAGAAAACGGTTAAACCCGTTGTAAAAAAGTCAATAGCAATGGAAGGGATTTTTGCTACACTTGCAACAAACAAAGGAGATATTACCATTGAGCTTGAATATAAAAAAGCACCAGTAACGGTCGCTAATTTTATTGCTTTAGCTGAAGGAACAAACACTTTTGTCGCGGATGAAAAATTAAAAGGAAAACCGTATTATGATGGTTTAAAATTTCATCGTGTGATCAATGACTTTATGATTCAGGGTGGTGATCCTTCTGGAAATGGTTCAGGAGGACCTGGTTACTCTTTTAAGGATGAATTTACCGACTTAAAACACAACAAACCAGGAATACTTTCCATGGCAAATTCAGGCCCTACCACTAATGGAAGTCAGTTTTTTATCACGCATAAGGAAACACCGTGGTTGGACGGAAAACACACTGTTTTTGGTCATGTGACTGAGGGAATGAGCATTGTAAATGCTATTGTTCAAAACGATGTAATCACAAAGGTTACTATTGTTAGAAAAGGAGCACTAGCGCAAAAATTTGATGCACCGAAAGTTTTTTCTGATTATTTCAATAACAAATCAGAAGATCAAAAAAAGCAAGATTTAGTAAATGGGGAGAATAAAAAGAGACAAGAATTAGCTAATGCTGAAAATAAAGCCAAACAAGCAATCCTTGAAGCAACAACTAAAAAAGAGTATTTAGAAAAATATGGCAACGTTGTTAAAGCAAAAGAAGCGTATTTCATGACTATAAAAGCCACTGCAACTAAGGTTGCTTCTGGTCTAACATACAAAATAATTAAAAGTGGTAACGGTATAAAACCGGCTGACGGAAGCACTTTCTTTTTTCATTATGCGGGCTATTTTGAAGACGGAACTTTATTTGATAGCAGTTACGAAGATGTGTCCAAAGAATATGGAAAATTTGACGCAAGAAGAGCGGAGCAATTGGGCTACCAACCCTTTCCTTTTCAAGCAGGTAAAAAAGACGGTATGATTCCAGGATTTCTTGAAGCTTTATCATTAATGTCTTATGGAGATAAAATGGTTGCGTTTCTTCCATCTGATTTAGCGTACGGAAATATTGGTGCTGGAGATGTTATTCCGCCTAATACAACTCTAGTTTTTGAATTGGAAATGTTTGAAAAACAACCCGCTCCAAAACAGTAAAACTTTTAAAATAAATTGATAAAAACCCAATGCATCTTTAGAATGTGTTGGGTTTTTTTATTGAATTACAAGCCTAATTTATCGTGTCGGTTTATCTCGTTGAGCCTTTCGAGAGTCTCAACACAAGCTTTGGTTAAAGCGTACACCCTAGTAAGCCATCGACTCCACTCAGAAGGGCATTATTAAAATTTACACACATATTGATATGCCATAATTTCTTATTTGTTTTCATTATGGAAATAGAATCACAAATTCTTACACTTAAATGTTTTAAATAAACCTATTAAAATAGTAATGTTACTCAATCAGAAAATTTCCGGAGCAAATTTTTAATGTACGTTTGTGGTTTAAAAAATCTAAACTTAACTAACTTAATGGTTTAAATTACTACAAAAGCGTATACCTTTTGCATTCTTAAAAAAAACATTTTTCTTTATAAAGCATTTTATTTTACCAAACGAATCCAATACTTTTACGTTTGGCAAATTTTTAAACGATCATCTTAATATTTGAGTATAAAGGCTCTCCTAATTAACCAAACCACCAACCGCAGTATTATGAAACAAAAACAGTATTTACTCATCGCCTTATTTTCATTTGTAATAAATTTTACAACAGCGCAAAGCAATAGTGCAATATATCCCAATCCGCAGCAAATAAATGTTGTGCACGGAACGGTAAACACCGATAGATCCTATCAATTACAAGGGAATTTTAAATTAAAACCAAATAGTACGGCGATACTAAACGAAATTTTTGACACAACAAGCCAAAATAAAGCAATTCCAATAACGATCAGCTTATTAAAAACCACCGATAAAAATTTGAACGTGTCCGGTGGTTACACATTAAAAATCAATAATGAGTTTATCCAAATTAATGTGTTCGATAACAGAGCTGCTTTTTATGCATTGCAAACATTGAGACAGTTAAAAAAAGGCAATAGTTTACCTTTAGTGGATATAGTCGATTTCCCCGATGTACTTTCTCGTGGTTCAGTAGAAGGTTTTTATGGAAATCCATGGAGCCATGTAGACCGAATTTCACAATTTAAGTTTTATGGCGCTTTAAAATTGAACACTTATATTTATGGACCAAAAAACGATCCTTACCATTCCTCCCCAAACTGGAGAAAACCATATCCAGAAAAAGAGGCAAAGCAAATTAAGGAATTAGTTCAGGAAGCTAAAAATAACGAAATAGATTTCACTTGGGCCATTCATCCAGGATTAGATATAAAATGGAATAAGACAGACAGTTTAGCCATTTTAAACAAATTTGAACTGATGTATGATTTAGGTGTGCGTTCCTATGCAGTATTTTTTGATGACATCTCTGGCGAGGGAACAAAGGCTGAAAAACAAGCACAATTATTAAATTATTTGCAAAGCCAATTTGTCGAAAAGAAAAAAGATGTTTTACCCTTAATCATGTGTCCTACTGAATATAATAAATCGTGGTCTAACCCTAAACCGGATACTTATTTAGATATTTTAGGAGATAAATTGCATCCTTCTATTCATGTCATGTGGACAGGTGATCGCGTGATTGATGATGTTAGCGCAGCTGATTTAGACTGGATCAATAAGCGCATCAAGCGCAAAGCTTATATATGGTGGAACTTTCCTGTAAGTGATTATGTGCGAGATCATTTATTGATGGGAGCAGCTTACGGATTAGATACCACTATCAAAAAGGAACTATCAGGATTTGTGTCTAATCCTATGGAACGCGCCGAGGCTTCAAAAGTAGCTTTATTTAGCGTGGCGCTCTATTCTTGGAATCTAAAGAGTTACGAACCTATGTCTGCTTGGTATGCGGCAGCAAAATATGTAATGCCTGAAGCGAGTGATGCTTTTCAACTATTTAATGAGCACAATAGCGATTTAGGCGCTAACGGACATGGATATAGAAGAGTAGAATCAGTGCTTATAAAACCTATTGTTGATTCTTTTTTAGCAGCGTACAAAAACGGAAACTATTCTCAGGAATTGGCATCAAAAATAAAAATCGAATTTGAAAACATCATTCCAGTTGCTGATCTAATTAGATCTAAATCACAAAACAAAAATTTATTGCGTGAAATAGATCCATGGTTGACACAATTCAATTTATTAGGAAAAGTGGGGCTGGAAACGATGTTGTATCTTGAAGCGCAACAAGCCACAAATAAAGCTCTAGCTTGGAATCATTATCTAACTATCGAAACCCTTTTAGACAATATTAAAGTGGTCGATAAAACGTTCAATCAAAATCCATATCAGCCAGGAATAAAAACGGGCTCGCTGGTGTTAATGCCTTTTGTAAAAACTATTTTTGAGCAAGCGCAAAATTATTTTATTCCTACTACTGGAAAAATCGAAAAAATGAGCACGACCGCACTTATTAATAGTACTGAAAAATTAAAAAATCAACCCTTACAACTCAATAATAACAGTATTGCCATTTCTCCCGTTCTGGAAGTTATCAATTTAAATTCGCAAGAATTCATTGGTCTTCATATCGACAAGAGTTTACAGGCAAATGAATTTCACTTTAATTTAGATTCGAGTTCTTTATTAGAAAACGGTCAGTTTGAAACCTCAAAAGACGGCATTAATTGGGAACCATTAACAGTAGAACAGAAAAAAGGAAAAGGAACTGTTAAAGTTTTGGCAACAGGAATTAAACACATTCGGTTTAAAAATACCGGAAGTTCGGTAAAGAGTTTTTTCCTGAGAGAGTTTAAAATAATGGTCGAAGGAGCTGATAAAGATGTCGATCAAGCAGTCTATGTGCGCGATTATTCATTAGCCACTTATTTAGAACTAGGTACGAAGGAAAACGTAAAGATTCCTTTATCATTAAATAAAGATGCCAAAACAGTAAACCTACTTTTAAGAAATAACGGCAAAATGTTTGAGCTTAACCAAGTTAATAAACGAGCTAAAAAAACGCAAATATATAAAGGCACAGAAAATTATATTGTTATTCCAGTCAAACAATTAAAAAAAGCGACTGCATTAGAAATAATCACAAACGGCAGCAAAGACTTTAAAATTTATGAAATATTAGAAAATTAGTTTGCCGTTGATAGAACAAATTATAAACAACAAAAAACCCGATAGCTTTTCAACTATCGGGTTTTATTTTTAGCTATAAAGATTACTTTTTAACTGGGAATTTCCAGTCAAATTCATCTTTTTGATTGATAATGGCGCCTATTTCAAATTTAACTACCTCATCAAATTCGGTTTGAAATATAATCCAATTCTCTTCATTAAAATAATTTTCAAAAGTATCAAATTCCTCTTGTGTAAACTTTGTAATCCCTTTAGCCGCAAGATCTTTTTTGACTTCAGTAATTTTTATATTGATTATTTTATGTCCAAAAAGTGATAACTCAGCACTAGAAGCCACGATATATCCCAATTTAAAATCTTCTTCAACATAAAAAGTCAAACGCATTTTAAGCTTATTGTAAGCATAAATCACATTGTCATCCTCATCTTTATAATCTCTATCCGGCTTCCCATAAATAGCTATTACATCTTTTTGTTTCATTCCAAAAAGGAGCTGATCAATTCCGTTTTTTAGATTTATTTTCATTTTTATTTAATTTTATTTTTAATTTATTGATACTATAAATGATATCTTTTGGGCTTTCGCCAAAATGCTACTTGCCCTCTATTCCGACTGTTATTACCGCCGCAAAGTTCGTAAAGTTTAGCAGAAAGAGAGTACTCTTTCACTTTAAAATTTTGAAGACACTGTAATTCTCAATACCAATGCATAAGAAGATTAAGCAATACGTCGACCTTCTTTCGAGTACACAGTACAATTGCGGATTTTCCTGATAAGCTTCATTATTTTTATCAATGACTTATGCAAACTACAGAAATTCTCCGAAAATACGGATTTACTTTACAAAGCAAATCCCAATCGAAATAAGTATTAAATCTCTCGTAAATGTAAAATCATCATAAACCATTTTAAAGCCTAGTACTCTATCAGCGGGAGTGTAATTAAATGGCAATTAGATTTTTATTTTATTACAATCAAGAAAACCATCGAACAAGGTTTCGTAGACATAAACTTAATATCTAAAGCATACAAATTAAGCTGCATTTTTAATTTTGCTGACCTAAATTTACTAAAATATTAGCTATAATTATTGCCCTTTCTTTCGAGCTTGTAACTATTAATTTTAAACCTTTTTTAACCTCAAAAATTTCCAACAATAATTGCAAGCTATCTTATAAAATCGCTTTATATTCTGCGGAAAATCAATTATATTTACCAAATAGTTAAAGTGTTTTGCGAATTTAAGAGGTTTTTAGAGGAACTGACGGTATGGAACATGCGTAAAAAAAATCGTGCTAAATACTTTTATATCTAAATAATTATACCTTTGTGACATAAATTAAAAATGATGAGAACAATATCACTAAAAATAGATAATTTATTATTCGGAAAAACTGAAAAAAATTCTTTCTAGCATTAGTATTTCTAGAAATAGGTGTCTAAATGAAGCAATTGATTATTGTAACAAAGTTTAGAAAATACAAATTTTAGAGAGACGACTTAAAGCCGAATCCGAATTAAGCAAAAAAGATTCATTAAACATTATAAGAGAATTTGAAAATATTGAAAATATAAATTAATCAATACGGAATTTGGATTGCTGAATTGAATCCACAAATAGGAATTGAAGCAGGTAAATCTCGAGCAATGCTGATGGTTTAAACAAATTTGCTATATAAGATATTGTATCCAGCGTTTATTATTTGTCTGAAAACGACAACTAATCAAGATGAATCTGATCTTTTAAGAGTTCATCGTTAAAGGGAATGGCAATTTTACAAGAAGATGATGACATAATGATTGACAAAAATAGAGTAATGGACAACAGAAGATTAATGAAAAAAGTTTGGAAATTACCAACTAATTTGATAGAAAAAGTAGAAGAAAATATTGCAATTATTGTTAATCTGGAATAAGCACAATTGCAAAACAGTACATACACAAAAGACGGGGTTTTGTGTTACAAAGACAATCTTTTGGTTATTGAAAGATTTGTTTTATAAATGAAGTTTTATAAAAAAAGTTTCGCCCTTTGTGTAGTTGTTAACCGTTGTAAATATGTTAAAACAAATAATATAGTAAATCTGTTATCTTAAACAGGTATTTTTTTTAAATCAAAATGATAAACAAAGAAAAAATCTTCACTAGCGCCCCATTTGGCTATGCATTACTTAAAATTGTCTTGGATAAAAATGGTACTCCAGTCGATTATGAATTTATCGAGGTAAATGAGGCCTTCGAAAATCTTAGCGGCTTGCAAAAAAATAATATCATTGGGAAAAAAGTTAAAGAAGATATCCCCAAAATTGATAAAGTTAAATTCGACTCGACAAGCTTTTATGAAAAAATTGCACCAAACAGCGCAGAAAACTTTGAGCTTTACTCCCAAGCTTTAGGCAATCATTATAGTGTACATTCCTACTCGCCGGAAAAGAATTATTTAGTGGTAATTTTCAATGATATAACTTATAAAATTAACGAAAATTCAAGGCTGACTACCATAATTCATAATACAGAAATGGGTTTATGGGAATGGAATGTTCAGACCGGCGAAACAAATGTGAATGAGCAATGGGTCAAAATTATAGGATATACTCTTAAAGAACTGTCTCCAATTAGCATAGATACTTGGATAAAACTGACTCATCCTGATGATCTTCAAAAATCCAATGAGTTGTTAAATGCTCATTTTGAAGGGAAAACTGCTCAATACAGATGTGAAGTAAGAATAAAACATAAAGACGGCCACTGGGTCTGGGTGCTTGACACTGGTAAAGTTGCACAATGGACTGATGACGGCAAGCCTTTACTTATGTCTGGTGTTCATCAAGATATAATAGAGCGAAAACAAGCTGAAGCGCAACTGTATCAAAAATTAGAACTTGAAAGTCTATTAAGTGAAATTTCATCTGAGTTCATTCATAGTGTTGATATTGATGCCTCAATAATAAAATCTTTTTCAAAACTGGCTGCAATAACTCAGCCATCAAGAGTTTATTTATTTATGCTAGATGCAGAAAAAGAAACCATGAGCAATACTCATGAATGGTGTGGTGAAGGTGTTTCAGCGGAAATAGATAACTTACAGAATTTACCGCTAAGCATTTTCCCATGGTGGATGAATAAACTTTATAACAAAGAAATTATTCACATTCCTGATGTTTCTTTAATGTCCTCTGATGCTAAAGCAGAAAAAGATATATTAGAGAACCAGTATGTAAAATCTGTGCTGGTTTTACCTATATATTGTGAAACACAATTAAAAGCGTTTGTTGGATTTGATAATGTTTTATCAAGTAATCTTTGGTCTGAAAAGGACGCTCAACTACTTAATTTGTTTGCTGATATTATCGCTAATGCGATTAAAAGAAAAATAAATGAACAACAATTAAAACTACTCACTGTAGCAGTTAAAGAAAGCCCTGTTAACATTTTAATTACTGATATAAATGGCACAATCACTTATGTCAACTCTAGTTTTGAAAAAACAACTGGTTTTAAAACACACGAGGTTATAGGTAAAAATCCTTCCATTTTGAATTCAGGAAAACAGCCTACATCATTTTACAAAGAATTATGGGATACTATACTAGCAGGAAAGATATGGGAAGGAGAATTAAGAAATAAAACAAAAGATGGCGACATATTCTGGGCCAAATCTTTAATATCTCCAATAAAAAATAATGGTCAAATAACACATTTTGTAAATTTGACTCAAGATATTTCAGATAATAAAAAGCTTATTAGTGAACTTTTGGAAGCTAAATTAAATGCAGAAGAAAGCGACCGGTTAAAATCAGCATTCCTGGCTACCGTGAACCATGAGCTTCGCACACCACTAAATCATGTCCTTGGATTAAGTAGCTTAATTCCTGATATCACAGAAGACGCTACAGTAAAAGAGTTCTCAAGATTAATACATAAAAGTGGTTCACACCTATTAAATATCATCGAAGATATTTTTGACCTTGCTATGATTGAGCAATCTGAAATAAAGATACGCAAGCAAGATGTCTTGATCCGCGATATTTATGTTGAATTAAAAAAGCAACTGCAAGAAATTTTATCGGAATCGAAGAAAAGTGATTCTATAAGCTTAGAATACAAGATTGACAGTGCTATTATTACAAAAAAAATAATCACCGATAGTCCGAAAGTGATACAAGTGATGTCAAATATTATAAAAAATGCAGTAAAGTTTACCCCTGAAGGGAAAATATCATTAACAGTGACACTGGAAAAAGACAACTATTTATCTATTAAATTAAAAGATACAGGCATTGGGATTCCAAAAGATAAACTAAAAATAATATTTGAGTTTTTCAGGCAGGTAGATGATACACACGCCCGAAATTATGAAGGCGTAGGCATAGGTCTTGCCATCTCTCTAAAGATAGCCAAAGTTATGGGCGGTACAATCAAGGTTGAATCAGAGCCAGGTATTGGCACAGAGTTCACCTTTTCATTCCCAGTCAATTTAGTCGAAAATGAAATAATTGAGTTCCCAGAAGAAAACACTTCTTTTTTAATACCTGATTTTTCCGCAAATACAGTGCTTATTGTTGAAGATGACACCACTGGAATGAGAATGACAATGAGCATGCTTAATCTTTCAAAATGCAAAATTATAAATGCAGTAAATGGGCAAGAAGCAATAGATGCAATCAAAGAAAACCCAGCGATTGACATTATATTAATGGATTTAAAAATGCCTGTAATGGACGGATTTGATGCTACAAGAGCAATACGCAATGACTTTTCAAACATACCAATTATTGCGCTTACTGCTTACAGTCTGCAAAAAGATAAAACTAAAGCATTAGACGCAGGATGCAATGATATTATTACAAAACCAATTAATAAAGAAATACTATTTAAGATATTACAACAATATTTGCTGAAGTAATTAAGAAGTAGGTTTAACAATATTTTGTATAAGTAATGGCAGGAAAAGCACTAAGTAATATAGTTTGTATCCAACTGAAAATCTCTGGTGGTCGCTGTGTAAGAGCTCTATAATCTGTCATTACTGATACAATTTTCACTCTTTGTGCGATAGCAACAAGCAGCTGAAAATCATAATAACATGTATTTCTTAAAGGAATATGTTGTTTGTATTAGCGATTAAGAATAATAAAAATTGATTTTCAATTTAATATAGCGAAATTACTAAAACAAATGAAACATTATAAAACTACTATTTACTTGAATGTAAAATATTCAGTATATACGCATAAAATGCTAAAAAAAGGCTATTTAAACGAAGAAAAAATGAAAATTTAATTTATAATAATAACATTCATATCGTAAACAATTAGGAAATCTACCGCCGACGATAAACTATTACAGTACATTCTGAAGCCTGTTTCATCAGCAGGAGTATTATAAAAATGCAATGAGATTCTAATTATTGGATTACAAAAAAACTAATAAACGAGCCTCTACAGCTATTATATTACTATTTACAGCCTATTAATTTCCCAAATTTTTAATTTTAACGACGCTAATCTATTAATGCCAAGTTTATATTTTCTTTTCTTAATCTAGCTCCTAAACCATCTTTTTTATAAGTTTCGAATTCAAACTATTAGAAATCAGTAAGTTAAATTTAAAAAAAAATGTTTTGTATTCTGCAAAACCACTACATTTACATTATATTTATTAAACTTTGGTCAAATGAGGTTTATTTAGTGTAAAAACTAAATGAACTTTTACAATAGTAGATTTTAAAAATTCTCAGTTTTTAAATGAACAAATGAAAGCAATTAAATCGAAAGTTATCTTGTGGCATAATTTAAAATGGTAAATCATTACAGTAGTATTAAAATATAAAAGTTGTTTTTATTACCTATTTAATTACCTTGTTAAAATAATTTATAAAAAATATCTGTCACCATTTACCCCAAATAGACAGCAAAATTTGAATCAAAATCTTATTCACGTTCCTCATAAGTGTTGCATGCAAATGTTGCACATAAGTGAATTAGATTCTAATAGAATTAACGAATTTTTTTCGTAATTAATAGGTAAGAAATTCTTTCTAAATAACTGCTTTACATTATTAATAGGTTAAGAACTATTTCTTTTTAGATCACAAAATTGGATTATAAAAAGCATTATTGACCTTTGCAAAAAATTTAATTTTTTGATTATTTAATAATTTTAAATAAGAATGTGAGATTGCTCTATCTCAGCTATTTTGTTTCTAATTATACGGCCAGGAAGATTAATATCCTATAAATAAATATTCACTTTCTAAAAATTAAAATCATGGCAACAACAAAAACTGCAGCATCCACAGCATCAGTGGATAAAAAAAGTAAAGATGCAACTGTAAAAACACCGCATTACTGCTCATTAGTTGAATTACCAGAAAGGGAGTTTTCACCTTCGGTAGGAATGCATAGAGCGGAAATGATCCAACTCGTCATGAAAAAATGGATCAATGGAACAAAACTCAAATATTACTTTTTTAATGGAGGAACAGATGGATCTCCGTCAAGTTGGAAAGGTACAGCATCACAAATAGCCAGCGTAAAAAAAGGATTTGATGTATGGAAGCAAGAGGGAATTGGTTTACTATTCGAGGAAACGAATGACCGAAATGAGGCTGAGATACGTATTGGTTTTTTACGTGGCGATGGTGCTTGGTCTTATGTAGGAAGAGATATTATTGATGCAGTGCCATCACCTAATGAAAGAACGATGAATTTTGGTTGGGATATTTCATCCGATGTCGATACCACAGTTCATGAAATAGGCCATACACTTGGCAGCCCGCACGAGCACCAAAATCCTCTTGCAGGAATTGTATGGAATGAAGAAGCGGTTTATAATGCCTTGGCTCAGCCACCAAATAACTGGTCACGAATAAAAACATTTCATAACATCATCCGCAAATTACCTATTAGCGAAGTTGAAGGATCAACACATGATCCTAATTCGATTATGCATTATCCATTTGGTGCTGGTTTAATTCTTTCGCCTACAGCATTTAAAAATGGCATTACCCCTGCAGGTGGACTCTCGGCAAAAGACAAAGAGTTTATCAAAAAGTTTTATCCACCACTTGTCCCAGCTGATTATATCCGTTTAGAACTGAATCAATCCAAACCGATAAATGTAAAACCTGGCCAACAGAAGAACTTTACCTTTAAACCAACTCGTTCCCGAAAATATACGATCGAAACATTTGGAACTATGGATATGGTAATGGTTTTGTTAGAGAAAACAGCTATAGCTGAAATATATCTTTCAGGTGATGATGATAGCGGAAGGGATTATAATGCTAAAATTAATATGCGACTAATTAAAGGTCGCGAATACATAATCAGAGTAAGGCTGTTTTACGCGGGAGATGAAGGCACTGGTTCTCTTATGGTATACTAAAGTTTCTTGATTATATCACAACAAAGTGAAGTTCATTTCAAAAGCTTTAAATTTAAATGCGTAACGGATCAACATTACAAGGGATACGTTTTCATCCTTTGGAATTGTTTAGAAGTTCTTTTTTAAGATTACAACAAAAAATAGGTAGTAACTCTATAAAATTATACGTTTTTGTCACATCTCGTTAATCCACCTTTTAAAGTATATTGACTAGTGGTTTTTCACTAATCAATATACAATTTAGAAAGAGTACGCTAATAGCATTAATCGGTTATGAGAAATCTAGGTAATTAAAGATTTAATAAATAAAAATTTAGCTATTTCGAAAAAAGAAATTCTGACAATAGCGCCATCTATGCTTTCCTTCAAATTAATAATCTAAATTAAAAATAATGGAAACAGTGACTCAATTAATTATTAAAATTTTCATAGAAACCCTTTTTATCTCTGGATTCTTAGGCTATTTATTTACTAAGAGAGAGGAACGAATGAAAAAAACCATTGAAGAAGAATTTGCCAAACGAGCAACCTTTTTTGATGCTCGGTTTAACTTTAAACTTAGATCACTTGAGGAATTACTGGCACCTATCAGGCTTCAATTAATACGGAGTAAACTCACTCTCCTAAAGTATGATGCCAACAATGAATATAGAGAGAAAATATTAAAAGAATGTAACGAAACCATTTTAGGATTACTACTCGAAAAAGGTTTTTTACTACCTATAGAATTGATACCACATGCCGAAGAATTTATTAAACATTATGATAATTGGTTACAAGAATACAAAAAGAAAAGAATCGATAATAACGATAAAAAAACAAGTTTAGTTTTTACTTTTGATTTTCCAGAAGAAGCTGAAATAGCATTCAAAGAAAAATTTAATACCTATCGTAAAGAACTTGAAATAGAAGGATCATTAAATTAAAAACAACAAATCAATTAAAATTTTACTCAAGGTTGCCTTTGATCCAACTTAAAAAAGATAATAAAAAATAGTATTGGAATGTTTGGAATAGCGAGAAAATAACTATTATTTTATCTTAATGAGGTATCAACTATTGCTTAGATAATTAAATAGTTCTATTTTTTTTATTAACCGCGAGCAAAATAAATGTAGTGTTTCATTAACTATAAAAGTTTAAAATGATCATTCTTTTAACAACAAAAGCTAAATCTGTAAAGATTTAGCTTTTGTTATGTTATAGATACAATGAAATCTATTTCGTTTTCATAGGAGGCAAGTTAAATGCTATTGGTTCGTGTTCAAACGCGTTGCGATGGGAACCGTCACAAAAAGGTTTGTTTACTGACAATCCGCAGCGACAAAGACCTAAAACCTGTCTTCCTTCTAATCCGTATGTATTACCTTCACAATCTGTTATTTCGAAATCGCCCTCTATTTTAATAGATCCATTGCGATTAATTGTTAGTTTAGTGGTGCTCATATTTATATTATTTTTAAGTGTCCAAAGATTGCAAATTATTTTAGCTAGTTTTCAAAATCCAAGTATTAATTATCAGTTAAGTTCTAATTTACATCAATTCTATTTTATAATCCTTCTTTCAAAGCTATTTAAATCGATAAAAAAAGTGTAAATAATTTCTAAGTCACAACAATTTTTAATTATTGGGTATGTTCAAAGCAGCAATTTATGAGAAATAGCCTGATTTAAAAACAGTAATAAACTTAAGTATTAGAATTTTCAATCAACAAAGCATTGATTTTCTGCAAAAATATATTATAATTTAGTGTAATCCCAAGGTAAAATCATAAGGTGATTATTGTGCAATTACTATCGATTAATAAAAAACAAATTATGTAACTGCGCATTGCACCTTTGTAAATCTAGATTGTAGGAACTATTTAAAATGACAATAGAAATAACTATTTTGAAAAGTAAAAAAACAAAATTTATTTGTCTTTTTTAAATAGGTTAAGTATAAATTTGCCTTTGCCTTACAATATCGCTTTTAAAACTTAAATGGCATTTATTATTTGTAATTACCTGCCATCAAGATCATTTGAGTATTAATAAAAATTACATAACTATAAATAGTTTTAAAACATACAATCGTTTTTAATTTAAGCATTTAAATAAAACAGAAATAAGGATTAGGACTTAACTTTACCTCAAGTTTCGTTAAAACCAACATCTATTTGTACACAAAAGTAGAAATTATACACAAAAATTAAAGTAACATCAATGAGCGCTTTAGAAAAAGTAAATGAATTTAGAAGAGTAATAACAAAAAGTTTGACAAAAAATATTGGTCGTTCTCGGCAAATTGAAAAGATTGATCTATCTAAAAAAATTGAAATCAATCGTATTCTAATCTCAAGACCAAACCATAGATTAGGGAATCTTTTATTAATTACTCCATTAGTTGAAGAGGTGATTGCTACGTTTCCAGAATCTAAAATTGATTTATTTGTAAAAGGCGGCTTGGCGCCAATTGTATTTCAAAATTATAAGAATATTAATAATATAATTGAACTTCCAAAAAAGCCTTTCGACAATCTTGTTGCTTACTTTAAAGTTTGGATAAAAATTAAAAATCAAAAATATGATCTTGTCATCAATGTAGATAAAAATTCATCTTCTGGCCGATTGTCAGCTCAATTTGCGAACGCAAAGTATAAATTTTTTGGAGAGCTTGATCTTGCCTTACAAAAACAATTTTTAGACTATGAACATATCGCCAAATTTCCTGTTTATGATTTTAGAAATTATTTAATGCAATTAGGATTTCCACAAAATAATAATAAAATCCCTTCTTTAAATTTAAAACTTGATCCCGCAGAACTACAACATGGGAAAAACATTATTCAAAAATTGGTAAATAATGATAAAAAAACAATTTGTATTTTCACTTTTGCAACTTCAGATAAATGTTATTCGGTAACATGGTGGGAAACTTTTTATAATACCTTATTAGTTGAATTTAAGGACTATAACATAGTTGAAATTTTACCTGTTGAGAATGTTTCACAAATTCAATTTAAAGCACCTACATTTTATAGTAAAGATATTAGGGAAATTGGAGCAGTTATAGCAAACACAGAATTATTTATAGGCGCTGATAGCGGAATTATGCATTTAGCAAGCGCATCAATGACACCAACTGTTGGTCTTTTTTCACGTGCTAATATTGATACTTATAAACCTTATGACAATCAAAGTATCGCTATAGATACTAATAAAGGAAATGTAATGGACTGGATAAAAGAAATAAAAAATAGTATCTAATATCTAATCATATTGATAAATTATTGATTTCATTCATGCAATAATTTCATTATAGAATTATCAGTACATCCACTATCGCCATTAAAAATAAAAACCGCCTAAAACTATGTTCAGGCGGTTTTTTATTTATAAATACAATGGTAAAACGTACCATTAAATGTTACTTTAAAAGGGCGTCAAATTCAGCTTCTATAGTTGGGCTGGATGGTCTAGGAGCATCAGATTTTACTATATTACCTTTGGGATCAATTAAGATAAATCTAGGGATTCCAGTTATATTATAATCCTTTACAAATTGAGAGTTCCAATCATTATCAGCAAAAACTTGAACACCACCTAATTCTTTGTCTTGAATAAATTTTTTCCATTTTTCACGGTCTTTAGCTTGATCAATAGAAAGACTTACAAATACAATATCTTTTTGATGATATTTTTGCTCTAATTTCTTTAAAAACGGAATCTCTGCGCGACAAGGTGCACACCATGTTGCCCACACATCAATATAAACATATTTGCCTCTAAAATCCTCTAATTTTGTCTTTCCCCCTTTAAAATTATCATAATCAAATGCGGGTGATAAAGTGCCATTCATTTTATTAGTCTTCATCGCTTCTTGATGAAATTTAGTCAAACCAAGTACAGACTGTTCTATGTTTTTTTTCTGCAGCGAAACAAATATTGGATCTAATTTTTTATTAGTCAGTGCCTCTAAATCTAATTCCTTTTTAGCATTAATTTTTACTAAAAAATCTTGCTCAGGTAATGCAAGAAGCGACTGATAATCAAACTTAGCATCATTCACTGTGTTTTGAGCTAATAAATTATTTTCAATGGCTCCTTTTCCAACATAAACAATAGACTCATCAAATTTTTGAGCGTCCATTTTAAGCTTTAAATCATATCCGTTTTTCAGAAACAATTGCGTATACTCTTTACCGTCAAATAGCATATAAAAACCCTCTTCAACAGCAAAAGAATCTTTAAAATTTCCATCTTTATTAACCGCTATTTTTTTAATTTCCTTTCCATTATTCCTATCTAAAAAGCTTATTGCATCCGAGTTTCTATTTGCTATATCAGCCTGAAAGGATACCGTAGCTTTGGTTTGCGCAGTACTACTAAATACAACTAAAAACGTTAATGCTACAAAGATTATTTTTTTCATAAATTTCATTTTTTATAATTGAATCAAAACTAAATTATTAATGACAACTGCTGTTATTAATTAACATAAAATTATTGCATTTGATTGACAAATTTTAAAAATATTATTGCTGATGATCTTCTAAAATCATGGGAACAAATTTTTGTCGTATGTACATCTTGTACTTTACGTACTTATATGTTCTTAATTTAAAACTAATCAACTATCCTTTAACCTTATAAAACGCTGAACATATAAAAAAACTTACATGGCTTATATGGTAAAACATAGCATCATTATTTTCTTCAAATTACTTACACCACTTCATATTTCAATCTATTATGATAGCCTACTGATTTTGTCCGGTTGAGCGCAGTCGAAACCCTTTTTACAACTTATATACAATCTCAACTAAAACCTGTCCTGAGCGCAGACGAAGGAGCCTGTCCTCAGCGCAGACGAAGGTCTCGATTTTACAAGAAACAAAACAGTAAATTTAAAACACAATAGGTATTACATTTTTTTAATACACTTCCTTACTTAGTGACTTATAAGTTATGGGAACAAATTACTACCGTATGTACATCTTGTACTTTACTTACTTATATGTTCTCAATTTATTAATAATCAACCATCTTTTATCCTTATAAAACGCTGAACATATAAAAAAACTTACATGGCTTATATGGTAAAAAATAGTATCATTATTTTCTTCAAATTACTTATCCTCACTCATTACTTTAAATATGTGAAAAATGAAACATTAAAAATAAATTGTATAATGCTTTTTGCAATTGATTTTGAGTACTTTGAGAAAAGTAAAAAATAATAATAAACATTTATAAACACAACTATTATGAGCAATACCCAAAGTGAACATACAATTGAAGGAATAGACAAATTAAAAGAATTAGTTGAAGCTATAAATATATGTCTGTTTTGCACAGATCTAAAGACTAATGATGGAGCAACAACAAGACCAATGAGTGCTGTAAAAGTTTGTGATCAAGGTAATATTTGGTTTTTTAACCAAAAAGACAGCGAAAAAAATAAAGAGATCCTTAATGATCCAAAAGTTCAACTATTCTTTGCACATCCTGGTAAAGGAAGTTACGTAGTAGTCAATGGCGATGCAACTATAACCACCGATCGAGAAAAAATTGAAGAGTTATGGACTCCTGATGTGAAAATTTGGTTTGATGAAGGGAAAGATGATCCTAATATTTCACTTATAAAAGTGACACCATCAAGTGCTTATTTCTGGGATACCGATGGCAATCGTATGATAAATATTTTAAAAATGGCTGCATCGTTTGTAACAGGTACTAATTTAGTAAGTGGTACAGAGGGCGAAATTAAGATTTAATATATAATAGAAACGCCTCAAATAATGAGGCGTTTCTATTTATCTTTACTGTTAATTTATTGAACTACTCTATTAATTTGACTAAAATTTTTGCCGTAATATCGCTCCTTAGTAGATGAAATAATGACACCATTTGTTACAGAAGAATGAATAAATTTAATTTCATCGGCATTAACTTCTACCACCATTCCTACATGATTGATGTGTCTTCGGCCATTTGTTTTAAAAAATATTAAATCACCTTTTTGAGCCTCATCGGTATTTATTTTAGTCCCAACGCTAGATTGCTCGCGTGACGTTCTAGGAAGTACAATATCAAAAGCTCCAAATGTCGTAAGCATTAAACCTGAACAATCAAATCCTGATTTAGTAGTACCTCCAGTTCGGTATCTTGTTCCAATGTTTTCTGCAGCACGTTCTATTAATTCATCAAAAAAGGCGTGATCAAAAACAGCTTTTGAATTAGTATTGAAATTTATTTTAGATGCTTTAATATGATCACTACTTTCACCATTAATTGAAATTATACTTTCAGCAATTGCTACTTTTGGCGCAGTAATGTTCAATCTGACACCTACTAATAACAACTCTTTTATTTCTGGATTTTGATCTTCTAATTCTTTAACTGTGATGCCATATTCTCTTGCTATGGCGTATTTTGTTTCTTTAGGTAAAACTTCTCTAGTAATGGATTGTAAATTCCGATTAGCTAACAGCGCTATCTCATTACTATCACCCAAAATATTTGCAGAAAATAAGGGAGTTTTTGACGATACTTCTATATTTGATTTATCGCTTACAGTTGGAGAGGCAGTAGCGACACCTGCATTCGTTATAGACAATACTGGAATCGTTACTCTTTGACCCACTCTTAATGCTTTTACTCCAATATTAGGATTCGCATGATCAAATTGTTTAATGCTTATCCCGTATTTTTTAGCAATAGAATATTTAGTTTCTTTAGGTAAAACTTCCCATTCTATAGGAGACAATGGTGACTCAGTTGGAGATGCTGCTAACTGTTGATTTTGTAAATTTGGTTTATTTGCAACCTCTACAATTGGAGAGATCGAAGAATTTGCTGGTATACTAATTTTTTGACCTATTTTTAAATCTTCTAAATTTATATTTGAATTGATTAGATTTAATTCTTTAACTGACGTTCCGTATTGTTTTGCAATTCCATACAGTGTTTCTTTAGCTTTCACCTCATGTTGTTGCGTATTATTGGTATAAACAATTAAAGTAGATTTTGATTTTTCAGTCGCCTTGCTTAGGGCGCTGTTATCTGAAGCGATTGGAATAAGTAGAACGGAATTAAGTTTTAAAAGATTTTTAGCTTTTGGATTTAATTTAAATATTGCATTTTGCTTAACATCATATTTTTGTGCAATGCTCGAAATGGTTTCTCCTTTTACTATGATATGTTTTTTAGTTTTTTGCTGTGAAAACAGAACGCTGGTATTTATTAAAACTAGTAATACAATTATTCTTAAACTCATATTCAAATATTTCAAATTAATAATCCCATGACAGTAAAGATTGCGATTTATGGGATTCTATATATTAAACATTGTCTTAATTAACAGGAAAGGAATTTATGAAAACTGTAGAAAGAAAAAAAACTACAGTATAATTTCCTATTTATAATTAAATCGCGAAAACTTTAAAAAAAGCTAATTTAGGTTTTATAATTAAAAAACCAATACTTTTATTTCAAAATTTTTAATAATTCTTATATAATAATCATTTTTACCTACTTAAATGAAGTAAACAATCATTATATAATAGTATAATTATGGTATTATAAATTCTGATGATTTGCAAAAATCTTAGTTTTATAGTGTAAAACCTATTTTTGAAAGTAAACTTATTGTTAAGTTTTATTTTATAGATATTTACTACAGGTATTTGAGCTATTACATAATGATCGTTAGCTGTAAAATTTACATTTACTGTAGTTGTTTTATTAATTTAATTATTTGAAGCATTTGCATAACCGCAAGATTTGTGAAGATACTTCCTTCGTCAGTATGACAAACTACTATTGTTATCATAGTAATTAGAGTAAGCTGGATTAGTTTGTAAAATAAATATATTGGGTTTGTTAAAGCTGGCTGTAGTAAGCGGCAATATCGCTACAAGATTTGTGTAGATACTTCCTTTGTTTTACCACTTCATCTCTGAAAATACTGAAAAGGCTATCGCTTTTTTGTCCGGTTGAGCGCAGTCGAAACCCTTTTTACAAGTCATATAATCTCAACTAAACCTGTCCTGAGCGCAGACGAAGGAACTTGTCCTGAGCGAAGACGAAGGAGCCTGTCCTGAGCGCAGACGAAGGGCTAGATTTTACAAGAAATGAAATAGTGAATTTAAAACACAATTACTTTAAAGCTTATTTTTAAAAGTAAACTTATTGTTAAGTTTTAAAAATCTCCATACTGTTTAAACAGGCGAAAGTTTAAAAGTCATCAAATCACAAAAATGAATAATAATAATAATAATAATGATATTGACTTTAAATCAATTCAATAGATACATTCATTTAATTTTCGAAATAAATCACATATTACTAATCAGCTGCTTTCCTATACTTTTTAGTAAATATATTTCAAACAAAACGCCATTTTTAACGCAACAATAAAACTTATTTCCTATGGTCCACAAGCAGGACGCTCCTATTTTATAATGATCTTTTGAATGCTATTTTTTATTTTAAAATTTGTTTTTTAAAAATTATATTATATTTTTAGCATATAATCGATTTTAATTACCTTTGATCGATTTGTTTTGGAAACCTAAAAATCATTACGTATTCATATTTATATAGTTATAAATGAAAAATCTTACTAACCGTTTACTAATAATTAGAAACACAAAATGATCTTAATCTTGCATGTATGTGTTTTAGAACAAAGGATTCTTGCAACTTAGCAATTATTAAAAGCCACTTTTACTAATAAAAAGTTGTTGTGTCGCTTAAGAATTTATGTCTGTTATAAATTTATCAAATAAAAAAATGCTTTAGCTCTAAATCATGCCCGCTTTTATCCTACAAAATAATAATGAATAATTTTCTCACACTCCTATTATTAATAATTGTCACTATTGGTTATTCGCAAAATCAAGTTTCTATAGCAGAGACTGATAAAGCGTATGGCTTAATTTTTAGCAATCCAACACAGGCTAAAATGGAATTAGATCAATTAGAAAAGCGCGCTAAAGATCAAAAAGACAGTGTATATAGCATTATTTTAAACAATAAAGGAGTTTATTTTGCTGTGCAAACACAGATGGATTCAGCATTGATCTACTTTAAAAAATCAAGTTCTTTAGTCAATAAAACCGCTCGGCGATATGTAGGGACACAAACCAATATTGCCGTCATTTATAAAAAAAGAGGCGAAATTGATAAAGCGATTGCACTACTAGAATCAAATCTCGTTATCGCTGATGAAAAAAAATACAACACCGCTAGAGCCACTATTTATGGTGAGCTGGCTTCCTGCTATTCGGCTAAGGAATGGTATAAACCTGCCTTAGAAAACCTTATTCAAAGCATTGAAATCTGGGGAAATGAAAACCCTATTCCAACCAAAAAAATCGCTATTGAGAAGCAAAAATTAGGGAACTTATATGTCAAAATGGCGAATATGCCACAGGCTTTGAAAATTTTTAAAGAAATAGCAGTCGTGTTTAAAGACTTAGGTGATCTCTATAATTTTTATTTAGTGCAAATAACCATCGCCGATATTTATTTAGAATTACAACAACCAAAAGTAGCCTTGCAGCTGATACAAGGAGCAATGCCAAATTTACAACGATTTAATGATAAAGAACTGCTCTTATTCGCTTTTGACAGAGAGGCAAAATGTATCGAACTCCTGGGCAATTATCCAGCAGCAAGACAACAATATAAAAAGGCAATAGCATACGGGTTGCAGTACGATCAAATCCGTACGGTGCTAACAGTAACACAATACGGCAATTTATTACTTGCCGTAAAGGATAGTACTACTTTACAGCGACTTAAAAAACAAACAGAAAATAATGAATTTAAGAAATTGATTTCGTTAACTTCTGCTTATGATCAAATGGAGTTTTACCAATGGAAAGAAAAATACGCTAGATTGACTAATGATGTGACCACCACAACAAGCAGTCAAGAGAAAGTAACCAATCTGAAATTTTTGATCAAGGAAAAAAATAATATTTTTCAAATAAAAGAATTACAGCCACAGCATTTTAATCAAAACCTACAACAAGATAACCATTCTGATCAAGAATTTTTATCCTTTGGCTCTACTACCAGCATCGTTCTAACCTTATTACTTATAATGGGGATTATGGCGGGAATGGTACTGTATAAAAAATCTAAAAGCAAAAATACTGATTTTAGCGTGACTTTTGATCGTCTAAAAAACCAACAGCCCAGCGCTAACGATGTACAAAGTATCATAAGTGAGCAGCAAGTAAACATTAAATTGTTAGAAAAAAGATTAGTAGAGCAAGTACAAAATAATTTACTGATAGAAATACCTCTGGAGAAACTACATCGCAACTCAGAAGTTGTGCCAGAGGGAAATAAATCTAGAAAAGTTTTGATGCCAATAAAGAGAAACTACACCAATATTATTGAACAATTTCAAACAATTAATCCAACGTTTGTTTCAGTATTACAAAATAATTATCCAATATTGACTAAGGGTGAATTTGAATTTTGTTATTTGTTAAAACTAAATCTTACCAATAAGGAAATTGCACATCTTTTGCAAATTAGTCCAGAAAGTGTCATTACTAAAAAATACCGAATTGTAAAAAAACTACAACTAGACAAGGAAGTTGACTTTCAACTATGGCTAGCAGTAATTGCATAACTAAATAACTAATATCCGTAAAAACGCCATCATCACGGTTTTCATGATTCAACCGGCTGATTTAATTGCGTTTGTCTATACTACTTTACAAAAAGTCTATTCGCTGTCTATTTTTTTTAGGTTTGAAATGCTATAATTTTGTCCAAACTTTACGCCGTCTATCGTGTAAAAATAGAACGCTGTAGAATAAAAATTACTAGTATAACTTAAAATTTATTATTTATGAAAATTGGAAAATTACTTTTTCTACTGTTGTTTGCGAAACACAATGGGTCGCAACCTGCCCATTTTTTTAGGAACAAAAAAACCGCGATCCCCACAATCTAATACAAAAATTAATTATGAAAAAACTTTTCTTTCAATTGGCATTCTTAACAGTGATGTCAACCACTTACGCGCAAGTGGGCATTGGAATAGAAACTCCATCGAGCTCTGCGATGCTAGAGGTATCATCAACCACAAAAGGGATGCTATTTCCGCGAATGACAACGACACAGCGCACAGCCATTGGAACGCCTGTAGATGGTTTACAGGTATATGACACAGAACTTAAATCGTTATACTTCTATGATGGCACGAGCTGGATCAATTATTCAACTCAATACAAGTATGGCGATATTAAATCAGGGATGCAAACTGCAGATCACGATGGGTGGGTGGCATTAAATGGTAGAGCTAAAACTACATTAACCGCTTCACAACAAGCAAGAGCAAATGCCTTGTTTAGTGGTAGTGCTTTGCCTGATGCTAACAATGCCTACTTATCGCAGACAGGCGGTACACTTGGCGCAGTTACAGGCTCTAACACCACTACGCTAGCGGTAGCTAATTTGCCAGCTGCAACATTTTCTGGCACGGCACAATCTGCAGGAAATCACCAGCATTCTATAGATCCTGCTGCTATGTATTCATATTCTGAGGGATCGCATTACCATACAGGACGTACAGATAACGCAGGGCAGCACTCTCATCCAACTAACGCAGGCGGTGGTAATAATGCAAAAGGTTTGGCTTATGTAGATGGTCAATGGACAATCGGCGGTAGTGGGGATCGAACGTATGGCGAAGTAGCTTGGTCTGATGGATTACAGGCATTGGTGATTGATGGCAGTGGGAATCATAGCCATAATTTTACCACAGACCCTGCTGGATCTCATTATCACGTTGTTGACCCTGCTGCCGTTGACACATCCACAATGGGCGCTCATCCACACGATGTTTCCGTTAATTCTGGAGGAAGTGGAGCCGCTCTTAATATTGCGCCAAAAAGTTTGGTCGTAAATATGTTTATCTATCTAGGCAATTAACTTTATCTGATCTAAAAAAACTTTTCTACCCGAGACGCTATTTAAGAGGCATGTATCTAGTAGCTATAGCGGGCTTAGTGAACAACCGCGACGCTTGATGCAGTATAGTAGCATTTTCTGTAATCAGTACAAAAATGCTGTTACTACTAATAATTGTTGCACACCGTACTACTATTAGAATGTTAAAGTAAAGTAAACGTTTTTGCTACATTTCTAAGAACGCTATTGCCAAGGAGAAAATAAACGCTATTCGAAATTAGATTAGCTAGAAAAGGATCAGTTATTATCATAAAAGTTCAATATTAAAAATATTCACAAATGAAAAAAATATTATTACAGCTAGCTTTTTTAACAATGATTTCAGCCACTTATGCACAAGTGGGTATTGGAACCGCTACCCCATCGAGTTCTGCAATGTTAGAGGTTTCCTCAACTACAAAGGGGATGTTGTTGCCACGTATGACTACTGCACAACGTAATGATATTACAGCACCTGTGAAGGGATTGTTTGTCTATGATACTAGCGTAAAACTACTCTATTTCCACGATGGTATCGGCTGGGTCAATCATGCACAAGCTAAGTTTGGCGATGTCAAATCAGGCTTGCACGCTGCAGATCATGATGGATGGGTAAAATTAGACGGAAGAACTAAAAGTAGCTTAACCACTTCGCAACAGGCAAGAGCCACAGCACTGTCTATTGGCACTTCTTTGCCTGATGCTACTAATGCCTACTTATCTCAAGCAGGCGGTACTCTTGGAGCAGTAACTGGGTCTAACACAACTACTTTAACACAGGCTAACTTACCTAGTGTAAACTTTTCTGGCACGGCAGCATCTGCAGGAGATCATAGCCATACAGCAGACCCAAGTAATACTTATTCCACTTTTGGGGGTGATCATCGACATACAGGGAATACAGACTATCAAGGAAGTCACTCACATGGCGGTAATGCAGGTGGTGGGCAAGCTAATGGTGCTAAAGGTCTAGTTATTTCTAATGGTAACTATACGCAATATGGCAATGTAGACTCTGACATTTCCGACTACAAAGAACCAAATTTACGTACTGCACCAAAGGCCTTGGTTATTGATGAAGCTGGGAATCATAATCACACCTTTTATACCACTACTGATGGAAGTCATGATCACTATGTTGACTTTGCTTCCTCCAGTACCACAGCAGCTGATACACATACCCACTCTGTAACCGTTAGTTCTGGAGGGAGCGGCAGTGCTATCACTATTACGCCAAAAAGTTTGGCCGTAAATATGTTTATTTATCTAGGAAATTAATACCATCTACTATGAAAACACTTTTATACCCGATATTCTTTTTAATAGGCATCTCCTCGGCTGTAGCGCAAGTAGGTATTGGGACAGACAATCCGGCCACATCGTCAATAGTTGAAGTAGCATCTACTAACAAAGGTATGCTACTGCCTAGAATGAACACTACAGAGCGTAACAATATAACAGCACCAGCAACTGGTTTACATGTTTTTGACACCACACTAAACGATTTATTGTTTTATGATGGTACAAGCTGGAATAGCTATGGCTCTCAAGCAAAATTAGGAGATATTAAATCAGGAATTCAAGCCACTGATCACGGGGGTTGGTTTCGCCTAGATGGCAGGTCAATATCCAATCTAACTACAGCACAACAAAGCCGTGCTACAACACTAGGGATCACTACTAAACTTCCTGATGCTACTAACACCTATCTATTAAAAAGTACTACCACAATTGGATCTGTGCAAGAAAATAGCACAACGATAGCAGTTGCCAACCTTCCCAGTGTAGCATTTGCAGGAACAGCGGCTTCTGCAGGTAGTCATAAACATAGTTATGATGCTCCTAATTCATATCTTTTTGATAATGGCAATCATACTCATAGCAATTACTCCGTAAGCACTGCTGGAGATCACGGACATACACACAATGCAAATGGAGGCACAGGAAATGGTAAGTTGGGTTTGGTCCAAACAAGGAATGGAGGTTATACTTGGCCTTCTGGTAATAATGATCAATCATCTGATCAGCTCAACGTATATGCGGCACCTCAACAATTAGTCATTCAAAACAGCGCTAATTATCGTCATTCCTTTACTACAGATTCTGCAAACATAGGAAATCATCAACATCTTGTAGATATACCTATAACTACTTCTAATACAACTGGTGCTCATACGCATACTGTAAGTGTTGCATCGGGTGGGTCTGGTACGGCACTAACATTGAAACCCAAAACACTAAGTGTGAACATGTTTATTTATCTAGGAAATTAATACAGACAAATATGAAAAAAATATTTTTATTATTAGTATTCTTCCCATACTTTGTCTTTAGCCAAAGCTTTGTTTCTAAGGGAAGTGAAATTATTTATATACAACCTGCTAGTACTTTTTCTTCGGTGGGTGGTGTAAAAATGGCTGGATCTGCTGCAAATACAATGTCACTGCCACAAGGGGTGTCATTATATAACGTAGCTCCTGCAACGCGTCAAGTATTAATGGAGAATAGCACGTCAAAATATGAAGTGCGCGATGTGGCTATTAATACCACGGCAAACTTTTATATGGATGTGCTCGTTGCAACAAATAGAACGAAGGCTGATGTAGCGGTAGTGAATAAAAACACCACCAAAACCTACAATGCGAGCTTAACGCAAATGAATCATCCTTTTTATACAGCTATACCGCTACAATGGACCCTGTCAAGTGCAGATGCAGTGGCGGCTGATGTGCATGATTTAACCTTTTCTTGGGGGGAGAGCTTAGAAACGACACAAATTACAAACAAGCGTTTGTATGTTTATAATACGACATTGGGGGTTTGGAAGTCACTTCCAGCAGCCAATACTGTTATCGATGAAAGCACAAACGTTTTAACCTATACTGGTTATACTGGCGCCTTGCAGAATACTAAGTTTATGATTGCCAATGCTCAAAAATCAATTGCTGCCACAGATATTACGGTTGCTGCACTAGCAGATGTAAATTATAATGGATTGTCACAAAATTTAGAGCCAATTGTAAAAGAAGGAACTACCGTTTTAACAAAAGATCAGGATTATACCTTGACCTACAGCAACAATAAAAATGTAGGAACGGCGACCATCACTATTAATGGAGCGGGTAATTATGGCCTTACTAGAACTATAACTTTTGTCATAAAAGCTGTTCCGTTAAGCATTGTTGCAGACAACAAGACCAAAGTTTTTGGCGAAGTTGATCCTATATTGACAGTAAGCTATAGCGGTTTTGTAAATAACGAGACTGCCGGAGCTAACTTAACAGGAACACTAGCTGTTACTAGAATTGCAGGCGAGAATGTTGGCTCTTATGCTATAACGGCTGCAGGTTATACTTCTGCTAATTATACGATAAGCTATACAGCTGGAACTTTCAGCATCACAGCTAAGTCAGTTAGCGATCTTGCGGTAGATCCAATTTCACCAGTAACTTATAATGGCGTTGTTCAAAATGTATTGCCGGTAATAAAAAATGGGACTACTTTAGTAAATAACACTAACTACAGTCTATCCTACGCCAACAATAAAAATGCAGGAACTGCGACCATTACAATCACAGGAACTGGAAACTACAGTGGCACTAGAACAACAAACTTTAGTATTAATCCTGCTCCTCTTGCGGTTGCAGTAGATTGGACTACAAAGGTTTTTGCAACGGTTGATCCTACATTCACGGCCACAACTACCGGATATGTAAATGGTGATTCGTCATCAGTTTTAACAGGAACAATAGCTTTTACTAGATTTCCAGGTGAGAATGTTGGCGGTTATGCTATTACGGCTAGCGGTTTATCAGCTCCTAATTATGCAATTACGTACAGCGCAGGATTTTTGAATATTACAAGAAAATCAGTTTCTACTGACATTACAGTAAATCCAATGGCTGGAGTATTGTATAGTGGTTTATCACAAACACCAACGCCAGTAGTACAATACGGAAGCAAAACTTTGCTGGCTAATACTGATTATACTATTACAAAATATATAAACAATATCAACGCTGGAGAAGCAACCATTACGATAACAGGAGCTGGAAATTATATCGATGAAAAAACGGTAAACTTTAGTATTAACAAAGCAGCCTTGACCGTAACTGCTAATGACACGTTTAAGATGACTGGTAGAACTGAACCTGCATATTCTGTTTCCTATTCAGGCTTTGTTAATAATGAAACCCAAAGTAATTTAAATGGTACACTTGCCTTTACGCGTCAAACAGGCGAAACTGCTGGCACTTATGCTGTTACTCCTCGTGGTTATGCCACTTCTAATAATTATAACTTTACCTATGTAAATGGAACACTAACTATTATAGGAACCACAACATGGGACGGCACAGCATGGTCTCATGGTTCGCCTGATAGTGCTATTGAGGCGATCATTGCTGGAGCGTATAACTCTAAAACAGTAGGAAACGGTTTTTCAGCTAAGAAAGTTAGCATAAACGAGGCAGCGTCCCTAATCCTTTCTTCACCACACAGCCTAACGGTAACTAATGAAGTGATTAATAACGCTGGCGAAAACAATTTAGTGATTGAGAGTGGTGCCAATTTAATTCAAATAAGCGACGTTCTTAACACTGGAAATGCGGTAGTAAAACGCGACAGTAATCCTTTATTTAGATTGGATTATACCTTGTGGTCATCACCGGTAAGCAATCCAAATGCGTATTTAGCTCCTTTTTCACCATTTACAAGTAACGCTGGAGAACTTAACATTCGTTTTTATACCTATAATGCACTTACTAACTTATACAACAGTGTGAAAAATGCTGCCTCTACTCCATTTTCTTTAGGAAAAGGATACTTGATTAGAATGCCAAATGAAAACCCTACTAGCTTAGGGACCGGTTCTACTTATTTTAAAGGAACTACGCAATTAGTGTTCAAAGGGCAGTTTACGGGAGTTTTAAATAATGGGACAATCAGTTTAACTGGTCTTGAAGGTGGGACGTATAACGCAATTGGAAATCCATACCCTTCAGCTATTGATGCCACTAAATTTATAAATAGCAATACTGGAATAGGTACACTTTATTTTTGGAGAAATAAAAATAGTACAAACGGTGGATCTTCCTATGCTACTTACACTTTAGCAGGTGAAGTTGCCAATGGCGGATATACTCCTAGTGGAAGTATTGCTGTAGGTCAAGGATTTATTACAACGCCCCCAACATCAGGAACCATTACATTTACCAATGCAATGCGTACAGCTAATACAGCAACTTTTTTAAGAACTACATCAAAATCTGAAAAAGACAAAATTTGGATTAATCTTTCTAAAGGAAAAGATGCGGTAAACCAGATTTTGATAGCCTATATGGCTGGTGCTACTACAGGGGTTGATATGGGCATTGACGGTAAATATATAAATGACAGCCCAATCGCTTTGACTTCGGATATTGACAACGAAGAATATGTGATACAAGGTCGTCCAGAATTTACCGATGCTGATGTAGTGTCACTAAACTTTAAGACAAATGTTGCAGGTGATTATACGATTGCTAAAGACAAAGTAGAAGGTTTGTTTGACAAAGGGCAAAGCGTTTTTCTAGTGGATGCACTTACGGGTATTGAAACAAACTTACAAAGTACAGCATACATCTTTACTACTGCTGTAGGAACTTTTAATAATCGTTTTAAATTAACATATAAAACAGCGTCAACTCTTGGTTTAGATGATCTAACCACTAATGAAAATGCGATTTATGTCTATAAGCAAAATGGTGCATTACACATCAATGCAGGAACTGCTATTATCAAAAATGTAAAAGTATTTGATTTATCAGGACAATTAATTGCAGAGCAAAAAACAGTGAATTCCACTACAACTACTATAAAAAACCTAATTATAGCCGAACAAACCTTGCTCATACAAGTTACCACTGACACGAATAAAGTAGTAACTAAAAAAGTAATTTACTAAACCGTAGAAAAATAATTCTACATTAAATAATTTAAACAAATGAAAAATAATTTAAGAAAAGCAATACTCACTCTGTTTTTAGTAGTGACAAGTTCAATTGGATTTGCGCAAGGTCCTGGAGGTCAAAATCCTAATGATAATTTAACAGGAGATAATGATTTTTCCGGTACCACTCCCGCTGCTCCTGTAGATGATTGGATTCTGCCTTTTGTGCTTGTAAGTGCAGCGGTAGGTTATTATGCTATTCGCAAGAAATATAGTAATAGTACGGTATAAAAAAGTAGATCAAAATAAAATCTCAATTGTGTTATCGCAATTGGGATTTTGTTTATTATTCCATTTAGTAGTTTAACACACTTTATATGAAAAATTTGGCTATAAGTTTAAAGACTATTATTGTTCAAGAATTAGAGCATTTTCCCAAATCTATTCGGGTTTTTATCTTAAAAGCTGCTTTGCTCTCTATTTTCTGGCAATGTCTTTATAATTTTGTTTTATATGAACCTAGAACAATCGATCAGCCACTGACTGATTTTGTGGGTAAGAGTTCAGCATGGGTACTTAATCAGCTCTATCAATCTGATGATTTTCACGCACAATTTTTAATAACAAAGAATCAAATTGAAGGTCAATCCTTTGTAGGTAAGACAAGCCATATCTATTTTCAGGAACGGGTGGTAATGCGTATTGCTGATGTGTGCAATGGACTGCAACTATTAGTTCTTTATTTACTATTTATAATCGCCTTACCAGCTACTTTAAAACGGAAATTGCTATTTGGCTTTTATGGACTAGTGATTATCCATCTCGTTAATATATTTCGTTGTGCTGGTTTAGTTGCTATTTTATTGCATTACAACACTTACTTTGATATTGCACATCATTTTATATTCAAGATAATGGTGTATTTTTCGATTTTTATACTTTGGTATTATTTTGCTAAGGGTGTAACCTTTAAAACAGTGAACGTTGAAAAAACCTAATTCTTTACAAAAATGGTTTATTGGGTTTATCCTGATCGTCATTTTATATACGTGTTATCATCTTTATTTTTTTGAAAACAATAATATGCATCTGTTTGAAAGAAAAACGCGAGACGTGATTAAATTTTCTATGACGCTAACAGTATATTTAATAGGTACCAAGTTTTTAGGTCAAATAGAGGTGCGGTGGATGGCGTTGTTATGGCATTTTATCCATTTAGGAGGGATGTTTATTTTAGTTTCTGCTGGACTATTAGATTGGTTTTTTGGCGTTCTAAAAAATCATGAACAATTAAAAGTTTATATAGGCGAACTTCAGGCAACCTTAATTTCACCCGTGCTTTATGTAGGAATGGGAATCGTCAATCAGCGATTAGGAAATAAATTCAAATTAGAGTAACAAGATGATTTAATACTACCTAACAACATAACGTTAGGCGATTAAAAAGAGAGCTAAAGGTTCTCTTTTTTTTGTATTCACAACTTAACTAAGTAATTAGAAGAAAATAATGTGGCTGTTTTTTACCAGATAAGCCATATAAGTTTTTAATGTAATCTTTTAAAAGTTTTGAATTTTATAAGGTAAAGGATGGTTGACTGGTTGTACATCAAGAACATATAAGTAACTAAACTACATCAGCTAAATGCGACAATAATTTATTGCCATAACTGATCCTAAATTTACCGTTTTGTTTCTTGTCAAATCGAGCCCTTCGTCTGCGCTCAGGACAGGCTCCTTCGTCTGCGCCCAGGACAAGTTTTAGTCGAGAATATATGAGTTGTAAAAAGGGTTTCGACTACGCTCAACCGGACAAAAAATCAATAGCAATTAAAGTATATTCAAAGATGAAGTGGTGTAAAAATACTTGGAACATTCCAAAAAGACCAGAGAAGAATTAGCTCCAAAAAAAAATGTCTAGTAAATTGTATAGCTAAAAGATCTATACGCATTACTAAACATTTTTACGTTTCGACTACGCTCAACTGGACAAAAAATCAATAGCCAATTAAAGTATATTCAAA